>JAPPFU010000029.1 GCA_028875085.1 Chloroflexota bacterium | reverse complement strand
TCCAGGGGCTGCTGCACCTGGTGCCTAAGGCCGACTTCCTGATGTTGGAGGCGGAGATGCGGCGCACCGGGCGCGGCGCCAGGCCGGGGCATTCCGTCCCTCACGCGTCCGACGCGGACGGCGCTTTCGCCTGCGAGTTGGACAGGATGGCGGCGGGGGCGGCGTAGGCCGTGAGCGTCGCCATCGACCTGAGCGGCGCGTCGGCGCTGGTCTTCGGCGTCGCCAACCACCGCAGCATCGCGTGGGCGATCGCCGAGCGTCTTCACGCCTCCGGGGCCGACCTGACCATCACCTACCAGAACGAGCGCATGGCGCGCGGCGCGACGGCGCTCGTGGAGGGCTTGGAGCGCGCCCGCGCGGTGGAGTGCGACGTGCTGGACGAGGCCGCCGTCGCGGCGGCGGTGGAAGCGGCATCCGCCGCCGCGCCCTTGCGCGCGGTCGTGCATAGCGTCGCCTTCGCCAACCGCGAAGACCTCGCGCCGGGCGCGTTCGGGGCGACGAGCGCGGAGGGCTTCCGGACAGCGCTAGAGGTGAGCGCCTACTCGCTGCTGCCGGTGGCGCGGGCGGCGGCGGCGCGGATGACAGAGGGCGGCAGCATCGTCACGCTGACCTTCCACGGCGGCGAGAAGGTCTACCCCGGCTACAACGTGATGGGCGTGGCCAAGTCGGCACTCGAAGCGTCCGTGCGCTACCTCGCCTCCGAGCTGGGCGCGCGCGGCGTGCGCGTCAACGCCGTCTCGGCCGGGCCGCTGAACACGCTGGCGGCGCGGGGAATCGGCGGCTTCACGGAGATGCAGCGCGTCCACGCCGAGCGCGCGCCGTTGAAGCGCAACGTTACGCAGGAGGAGGTCGGCGGCGCGGCGCTGTTCCTCGCCAGCGGACTGGCCTCCGGCATTACCGGCTCGGTCGTCTACGTGGACGCGGGCTACCACGTGATGGGGGCGTAAGAGCGCGCGGGGGCGTTTGACCGCCGCAAGCGCGCGGGCTACGATTCGGCTTTCAACGCACGCGCGGAGGGAGGCGTAGCTATGTCAGGCTCCTACCAAGAGAGTCCGCAGCGCGTCCACCAGGCGGACGCGGCGGCGCAGGAGGCGCGCGGCTCGTCGGGCATCGGCCCCTTCGACTACGTGCCCAAGCTGGGCTTCCGCGAGTACTGGTACCCCGCCCTCTGGACGAAGGAGATCCCTAAGAGCAGGCCCAAGTTGGTGCGGATGCTGGACGAGGACGTGGTCTTCTTCCGCAACCGCGACGGCATGGCGGCGGCGCTCACCGACTGGTGCCCGCACCGCAACGCCCGCCTCTCCCTGGGCGTAGTGGAATTCCCCGGCACCATCACCTGCCCCTACCACGGCTACACTTTCGAGGGCTCGGGGCAGTGCGTCGCCGGCCTCATCGACCACCCCGAGTCGCCGGTCGTGCCCAAGATGCGCGCCCGCGCCTATCCCACGCGGGAGCACGGCGGCGTCGTCTACGTGTGGATGGGCGAGACCGACCCCGTGCCGCTGGAGGACGACCTGCCGGGCGAACTGCTGCTGTCGCGCGCGCACCGCTACGTGCGCGTGAAGGAGTGGGAGACGAACTGGGTGGAGCCCATCGCGCAGGGCGTGGACTTCCACGAGGGCTACCTGCACCGGATGCACTTCGCGTGGCGGCCTCTCTTCCCGCAGGAGCCGCTGTGGGCGCGCTGGCTGATGAACCTCTTCCGCACCTGCAATAAGTATCTGGGCTTCTTCCGCCCCAAGCTGGCCTACTACGGCGGCGTGGAAATCACCCACGAAGAGGACGACTTCTTCGTAACCAAGGCGAAGGCGCCGGTGTTCGGCCAGGGCTTCCATCCCGGCGTAAACGCCCACTGGCCCGCGCGCGTCTGGTGGCGGCGCCTCAAGCCGGCCCGCCGACGCCCTCGCGCCGACGCCGATGGCAACGGCGCCGGTCTGCGCGGCGACCAAGCCTCCATGCTCACGGGGCAAGCCTTCGACCACAGCGTGGAGCTGCCCAGCAAGATCCGCTCCGTCGTCCAGGCGGAGAGCGTCCACCTGCGGTGGATGGTTCCCGTAACGGCGGACACGACGCGCGTGTGGACGTACACCATCTGCGTGCAGCCGCGCACGCGCCTCGGGCGCTTGTGGCAGAACGCGTGGTACTACTTCTGGCGCAAGCCGAGCATCGTCGTCGCCACCAACGAGCAGGAGGACCTCGCCACTTTCAAGAAGGACCGCCTGCGCTTCGACCTGCCGCAGAAGTTGGGGCCGATGGACGCGGGCCTCATCTACTTCCGCCGCCACCTCGCGCGGCGCTCGCGCGACTTCCGGCGGCTCGGCGGCGCGCACGGTACGATCAAGGCGCCACCCCTGCGCACGGCGGACGAGTGGCGCGCCGCCTCGGCCCAGGGCGATGCGGGGGACATCGCGCCCGACACGCGCCTCGACGCGCCGCCCGCCGAGACCGCCGCAGGGTGAGAAGCGACGCGGGCTTTCCGTCGTTGCCGTCGGAGACCTACGCCGTCATCTACGCCGACCCGCCGTGGGACTACAAGGGGCAACTCCAGCACGCGGGGCCGGGCAGCGTTGACACGGGCGGCGCTGTGCGTCACTACCCAACCGTAACGCTGGACGACCTCAAGCG
>JAPPFU010000249.1 GCA_028875085.1 Chloroflexota bacterium | reverse complement strand
CAGCAGCACCGTGCACGCGCCGCACGCTCCCGAGTGGCAGTAGCTCTTGGCGCTCGTCAGGCCCAGGCGCTCGCGCAGCACCTCCAGCAGCGTCTCGCGCGGCTGCGCGCTCACCTGATGCGCCGCGCCGTTCACCGTCAGCTCGACGCGCAACGGGGCGCTAGTCATCGGCCTCCTCCTCAGCCGCTTCCAGCGCCCGCAGCACCGCCTCCGGGTGGAGCGGAACGCTGTGGAAGCGTATGCCCGTGGCGTCGTGCACCGCGTTGAGCACCGCCGCGGGCAGGACGACGGAGCCGACCTCTCCCATCCCCTTGGCGCCGTAGGGGCCGCCGGGGAAGCCGGGTTCGACCAGCGCCGTCTCGTAGCGCGGCATCGTGGACATCGTGGGCAGCGGGTAATCGAGCAGCGACGAGGTGAGCAGCTGCCCGTCGCCGTCCCACACGAGACGCTCGAACAGCGTGGGGCCCAACTCCATGCCTAGGCCGCCCTCGATCTGCTTGTGAACCGAGATGGGGTTGACTGCCTTGCCCACGTTGACGGCGCACGACACCCTCGACAGCGTGATCTGCCCCGTCTCCCGCGACACCTCAACCTCCGCGCCCGCCGCGGCGAACGTCCAGAAGGTTGAGGCGACGGGGTAGCGCTTGCCCTGCTCGTCCACGTACTCGCCGCCCACCTCGCACTGGCCGTATTGGACGAGCGGCGCGCCGTTGGCGGCGACCAGTTCGTCCAAAGCGACGCGCCGCTCCGGAGCCGCCGCCACCTGCACGCCGGAGCCATCCAGACGCAGTGCGCCCGTCTCCTCCTCCAGCAGCCCCGCCGCGACCTCCAGAATCTCCGCGCGCAGGCGCGTAGCGGCGTCCAGCACTGCGTTGCCCATGTGGTAGGTGGAGCGGCTGGCCGTGGTGCTGCTGTCGGGGGGGACGAGCGCCGTGTCGCTGTGAACGACGCGCATCCGCTCCAAGCCGACGCCCAGCGCCTCCGCCGCTATCTGCGCCATCGTGGTGTCGGAGCCTTGGCCGATGTTGACGGTCGCCACGCGCGCCTCGAAGCGCCCGTCCGCGCCGAGCGCAACGGCGGCCTCCGATTCGATGGAAGGCTGCTGCGGCGTGAGCGTGTACTTGATGGTGCAGCCGAAGCCGCGCCCCCGCAGCGAGTGTTCGTCGCCGGTGGGCACAGGGCCGCTCAACGCCTCCACTGCGCCGTCCAGGCACTCGGCCACGTGCGAAGAGCGGATGAGGTCGCCAGTGACGTGCACGTCACCGTCCTTCAGCAGGTTGCGCTTGCGTATCTCGACGCGATCGATGCCGAGCTCGTCAGCGATGCGGTCCATCTGCGTCTCGTAGGCCATCGTGTGCTGCGTGGTGGGGAGGCCGCGGTAGGGGGCCGACGGCGGCTTGTTGGTGTAGACGGCGAAGCACTCGACGAAGGCGTTGGGGATGCGGTAGGGGCCGGTGGACACCTTGACCGTGTTGTTGGCGCTGCGCGCGCCGGTGATGGCGTAGCCGCCGACGTCCGTGATGAACCTGTACGACCGCGCCGTGATGATTCCGTCGCGCGTAACGCCCGTCTTGATCCAGCACTTGAACGCGGGCCGGATGTACCCGGCGAGGAACGTCTCCTCCTGCGTGAGCACCAGCCGCACCGGGCGCTTGGCGAGGTTGGACGCCGCCGCAACGACCGCTTCGATGCGGTCGCGGCTCTTGCTGCCGAACCCGCCGCCGACGTAGGAGACGATGACGCGCGCCGGGCGCTTGAAGATGCGCTCCAACTCCGCTTTCAGCGGGAAGGGCGCTTGGCAGTTCGTCCGCACGGTCATCGCGTCGTCGCGCACGTCGGCGATGACTGCGTGGAGCTCCAACGCGCAGTGCTGCACCGGTGGCGCCTCGTATATGTCTTCGAACACCGCGTCCGCCTCCGCGAACCCCCGCTCCACGTCGCCCGTCTCCAGCGTCGAGCGGTGACACACGTTCGTCCCCTCGATGGGATGCAGTTCCGACGCGATGGGATACATCTGCTCGTGGATGAGCGGCGCGCCGGGCGCCATCGCCTCCTCCGCGTCCAACAGGCGCGGCAGCTCCTCGTACTCCACGTCGATGAGCTCCAGCGCCTCCTCCGCCGTGTGAAGGTGCTCGGCGACGACCACCGCCACGATGTCGCCCTGGTAGCGCACGCGGTCGAGAGCGACCAGGGGCGCGTCCCTGAACACGTAGCCGTAGACCTTCTCCACGCGCGGGTCGGCCAGCACCTCGTCCCGCGTCAGCACGCAGACCACGCCGGGCAGGGCGCGCGCCTGCGACGCGTCGATAGAGAGGAGGCGGGCGTGGGCGTAGGGGCTGCGCAGCACCTTGGCGTGCGCCATCCCGGGGACTACCTCGTCGGGCAGGTAGCGCGTGCGCCCGGCGACCTTGTCATCCGCCTCGAGCGTGGGGGGCGAGCTGCCGACGACGCTCATGCGGCCGCCCGCTCCGCCGCGCGCCGCACCGCCCGCTCGACGAGCACGCGGACGATGCGCCGCTTATACCACGCCGAGCCGCGCAGGTCGTCGATAGGTTCGGCGTCCTCGGCGGCGATGCGCGCCGCCTCTCTCGCGCCGGCCTCGCCGATGGGCGCGCCTAGCAGCGCCTCGGCGG
>JAPPFU010000144.1 GCA_028875085.1 Chloroflexota bacterium | reverse complement strand
GCCGCGTGACGGTGGTTCCCGCACGCACCACGTCGGAGGAGATTCTCGCCCTCGAATCACTCGAACTGGCGAGCCAGCAAGAGGCCGCCGAGCCGGAAGAGGTGGTCGAGGAGACTGCGCTGGACGACGACCTATGGAAGATGCCGGAGACGGCGGGCGGCCTCACCGGCATCCGGTTCGCGGAAGACATCATGGGCGACGCGCCTCGCGGCGGCGGACGGCGGCGGGGCGGCGGGCGGCGCCCGCCCCCGAGGCCGAACCGGCGCGGAGGAGCGCCCCCAACCCAGCGCCCTTAGGGACGCCGCAGGAGGAGGGCGGTTTGCGCCCCAAGCACTCGCCACAACGCACCTGCGCCGTCTGCGGCGCCAAGACCGACAAGCGAAGCCTTGTTCGCATCGTCCGCACGCCCGAAGGCGCGGTGCTCGTGGACGAGACGGGCAAGCGCAACGGGCGCGGCGCCTACCTCTGCAAGCGCACCGGCTGCTGGGCCGAGGCCGCCGCCCGCCCGCGCCGCCTCTCGGCGGCGCTCCGCGCCGAGATAGCGCAGGGCGACCTCGAGCAGGTCGCGGCCTACGGGGCAACGCTCACCAAGGAGCCGCAGCCGGCATGATGAGCGGAACGGGAGGATAGCGCGATGGTAGACCAACAGAGTCCGGCGACCCGCCGCGTGGTATTGAAGGCGCTGCCCTTGCCGGACGCCATCTCCGTCGGCGCGCTCGCCGAGCGCGTTGGCGCCGACCCCGTCTCCGTCATCAAGCAACTGATGCGCGCGGGTGTGTTCGCCAGCATCAACGAGGTAGTGGACTACGAAACCGCCTCCGTCGTCGCACGCGCCTTCGGCTTCTCCGCCCGCCAAGCGGGAGACCAGACCCAGCGCGCCGCCTCCGCCGCCATCGCAGAACTCACGGAGGACGAGAACGCGCAGACCAGGCCGCCCGTCGTCGCCGTCCTGGGCCACGTCGACCACGGCAAGACCACCCTCCTCGACACGATCCGCAAGACCAGCGTCGCCCAGGGCGAGGCGGGCGGCATCACCCAGCACATCGGCGCCTACGCCATCGAGCACGACGGCCAGTCCATCACCTTCATCGACACCCCCGGCCACGAAGCCTTCACGGCGATGCGCGCCCGCGGCGCTCAGGTTACCGACATCGCCATCCTCGTCGTCGCAGCCGACGACGGCGTGATGCCCCAGACCGCCGAGGCTATCGACCACATCAAAGCCGCCGGCGTGCCGATGATCGTCGCCATCAACAAGAGCGACCTGGCCAACGCCGACCCCGAGCGCGTCCGCCGCATGCTCGCCGAGAGGGAGGTGGTGGTGGAGAAGTGGGGCGGCGACGTGATCGACGTGGAGGTGTCGGCCACGACGGGCGCAGGCGTGAGCGACCTGCTCGCCAGCGTCCAACTGCTCGCCGAGATGGGAGAACTGAAGGCCAACCCGCGCCGCGCCGCTATGGGCGTCGTCATCGAATCCAAGCGCGACAAGAGCCGCGGCGCCGTCTCCACCGTGCTCGTACAGACCGGCACGCTCCAAATCGGCGACAACGTCGTCGTCGGCACGGCAAAGGGGCGCGTCAAAGCACTGGTGGACGACCAGGGCAGGCGCATAACGGAAGCGGGCCCCTCCGCTCCGGTGGAGATGCTGGGCCTGAGCGAACTGCCCGAGGCTGGCGCGCGCCTGGTCGTGGTGAGCGACGACAAGGCCGCGCGCGAGGTGGTCGAAGGCCGCCAGCGCGCCGCCGACGAGCGCCGCGCAGCCACGCTCCAGGACGTGGGCGCGCGCGCAGCCTCCGGCGAGACGAAGGAACTCGCCATCGTGCTCAAGACGGACGTGTTCGGCAGCGTGGACGCCGTGCGCCAAGCCTTGGAGGGCATCAGCGCCCCCGAGGCGCAGGTGCGCATCATCCACGCAGCCCCAGGCGCGGTTACGGAGAACGACGTGCTGCTCGCCGCCGCGTCCGACGCCGTCATCATCGGCTTCAACACCCGCACCGAGCCGGGCGCCAAGCGCCTGGCCGGGCAAGACCGGGTGGAGATCCGCAACTACACCATCATCTACCGCCTGACGGAGGACATAGAGAAGGCACTGCAAGGCATGCTCGCCCCCACCCTCCAGGACATCGTGGAGGGCCGCCTCACCGTTCGCGCCGTGTTCGACCTGAGCCGCAACCGCCGCAGCGCCGGCTGCTACGTGGCGGAGGGCTCCGTCTCCCGCGGCGCTATGGCGCGCGTTCTGCGCGGCGGCGCGGAGGTGTTCGATGGCCCCATCGCCAGCTTGCGCCGCTTCAAGAACGACGTGCGCCAGGTGCAGACCAGCTACGAGTGCGGCCTCACCCTCGACGGGTTCAGCGACTTCCAAGAGGGCGACGTGATCGAGGCGCACCGCCAGCAGGCCGCCGCCTAGCGCCGCCCCAGGCCGCCATGAACCATCGCGCCGAACGCGTCGCCGGGCTAGTGCGCGCCGAACTCAGCGCCGCCGTGCGCGAAGACCTGCGCGACCCGCGCCTGCGCTCCCTCGTAACCATCACCCACGCTCGCCTGTCCGCCGACCTGCAGCACGCCGTCGTCGGGGTCAGCGTCCTCGGCGGCGATACGGAGCGCCGCGTGGCGCTCGCCGCGCTGCGGGCGGCGGCGGGGCTGCTG
>JAPPFU010000001.1 GCA_028875085.1 Chloroflexota bacterium | reverse complement strand
GCCATGGACAGGGGGAAGACGGCGGGGTGCGCCTTCTTGTCTCGGATGTCCCTGCCGTTGTAGTTGAAGCGCCAGACCCCGATCTGGCTCTTCATCCACTCCTTGGCGGTCATGCAGTTGATGTGCTTGGGTGGGCAATCGCAGATTCGGTCGAAGTCAATCTCCAGGACTGAGGGGGCTTCCTTTGCTCGGGGCCTCTCGACCGCTAGCGCCATCGACATCCTCCTGCCGTTTTGCGGTGAAACCCTACAATACCCAGCAGGGTCAAGCAATTCCTAGTATTTTCCAGCGACTTCTAACACTTCTCCAAAATAGCCAGCCGCTCGCCACCCGTGCAACGCCCGGATGTCAGCGCGCTACCCCAACTCCACGTCGAGGCTCACGTCCAACGCCCGCACGGAGTGCGTAACCGCGCCCGACGACACGAAGTCGACGCCTGTCTCCGCCACCGCGCGCACTGTCTCCAGCGTTACCCCGCCCGACGCCTCGGTCAGCGCCTTGCCCTTGCAGAGCGCTACACCTTCGCGCATCAGGTCGAGGCTCATGTTGTCCAGCATCACGACGTCGGCGCCCGCCTCCACCGCCTCGCGTACTTGCTCCAGCGTGTCGCACTCCACCTCGACGCGCACCGTGTGCGGCGCCCACGCGCGCGCGCGCTCCACCAGGTAGGCCAATGGGCGCCCCTCCCGCGCCGCCGCCGCGATGTGGTTGTCCTTGATGAGCACGCCGTCGGCGAGGCTCATGCGATGGTTGCGCCCGCCGCCCATCCGCACCGCGTACTTGTCCAGCAGCCGCCAGCCGGGCAGCGTCTTGCGCGTGTCGATGAACGCCGCGCCCGTCCCCGCGATGGCGTCCGCGTAGGCGCGGACGGACGTCGCGATGCCGCACAGGCGCTGGAGGAAGTTGAGCGCCGGGCGCTCGGCGCGCAGGATGCTCGTCAGCGAGCCTTCAACCACGCCGAGATGCTGCCCACGCTCGAACCGCGCACCGTCGGGCAAGACCGGAGAGGCATCGAGCGAGTCGTCAACGCGCCGGAACACCGCCAGCGCCACGTCGATGCCCGCCAGTACGCCCGCCTCCCGCGCCACGATGACCGCCCGCCCCGTGACATCGTCGGACAGCAGGCCGGAAGTCGCGTCCGCGTCCGCCTGGTCTTCCGCCAACGCCATGCGGATGAGGCGTTCGGTGTCCTGCCAGCCCTCGGGCCGCACGGGAGGCTAGTCCCGCGCGGCGGCCAGCGTGCGCGCCGCCGTCACGTCCAGCATCCGCTGGAGCGACGCGCGCGCCTCCGCCTTCGTCGCCGGCTCCACTTCCACGCGGTTGACCACCGCGCCCTCGACGAGCCGCTCAAGCACCCACGCGACGTAGGCGGGATGGATGCGGTACATCGTCGAGCACGGGCAGACCACGGGGTCGAGGCAGAACACGCGCTTGTCCGGGTTCAGCAGCTGGAGGCGGTGAACGAGGTTGATCTCCGTGCCGACCGCCCACACGCTCCCCGGCGCGCCGCCGTTCACTGCGGCGATGATGCGCTCCGTCGAGCCGTTCAGGTCCGCCGCCTCCACCACCTCCCGCGTGCACTCGGGGTGCACGATGACCGTAACGTCGGGGAACTGCGCCCGCGCCGCGTCTATCTGATGGACGCGGAAGCGCGTGTGAACGGCGCAATGGCCGCGCCACAGGATGACGCGCGCCTCGCGCAACTGCGCCTCCGTCAGCCTGCCGAGGCGCTTCCACGGGTTCCACACGACGATGCGCTCCTCCGGCACGCCGAGCGCGAGGGCCGTGTTGCGGCCCAGGTGCTCGTCGGGCAGGAACAGCACCTTGGGGCGCTGCTCGAACGCCCACGCCATCATCGCCTGCGCGTTGGACGACGTGCAGATGATGCCGCCGTTGCGCCCGCACAGCGCCTTGATGTCCGCCGTGGAGTTCATATACGCCACCGGCGCAACCTGCCCCTCGCCTAGCACTTCGGCCAGGTCGTCCCAGCAGTCCAGCACGTCGTCCGTCGGCGCCATGTCCGCCATTGAGCATCCCGCCGTCAGGTTCGGCAGGATCACCTGCTGATGGTCGGCGGAGAGCACGTCCGCCGTCTCCGCCATGAAATGGACGCCGCAGAAGACGATGTACTCCGCCTCCGCCTGCGACGCCGCGTGCTGCGACAGTTTGAACGAGTCGCCCTGGAGGTCGGCGTACTTGATGACCTCCTCGCGCTGGTAGTGGTGGCCGAGCACGACGGCGCGGGAGCCCAGCGCCCGCCGCGCCGCGCCGATGCGTGCGTCCAACTGCGCCGCGTCGAGGCGCGCGTACTCGCCGGGGATGGACTGCCAGCGGATGTTGGCGCCCATCTCCTCGGCTAGAGGCCGCGCCTCGAGGTCTACGCCAGGGCGGCAGAACTCCCCCTGCTCCAGTTCGGAGGCGGGGAGGACGGGGACGCCGATGGTCTTGGCGGGCATAGGGCTGCGAGGGCGCGCGAAGGGGAAAGATTGTGAAATGATTCACGCGCCCGTGCAAGCCATTCTACCACCCAGCGCCGCCCCGCCCTCCATTCCCGAAGCTAAGGAGACTATTGCATAAGCCAAGCCCCTTCATGCGGGGAGTGGCCAGGGGCGGCCACCCCCACCGCAGGGGGCGGGGGGGGATACCCCACAAAAAAATT
>JAPPFU010000048.1 GCA_028875085.1 Chloroflexota bacterium | reverse complement strand
TCTCGCCATCGAGGCGGCGCTCGACGGCGCGCGCGTGGGCGGTCAGTCCTTCGGCGCGGGCGATGGCGGCGGCGGTCGGCCCCAGGCGGCGCACCGCGTCGTCGTCCAGCGCGACCACCGGCATAAACCGCAGGAAGTGGCGCACGCCAAGGTAGGAGCCGAATCGCGCGCTCGCCGCCGTGGGCATCGTGTGGCTCGGCCCCGCCGCGTAGTCGCCCAGCACCTCGGGGCTGCTCTCGCCGACGAACACGCCCCCTGCGTTGCGTATGGCGCTCGCCGCGCCCGCCGCGTCCTCCACCAGCAGGCAGACATGCTCCGGCGCGTAGGCGTTCGCCAGTTCGACCGCCTCCTCGATGGACGCAACGACGGCGGCGATGCCCTGCCCCTCAACCGCCCGTGCGGCGATCGCGCCGCGTTCCAGCGACGTTACTTGCGCCTCCACCTCGACGGCGACGCGCTCGGCCACGCCCTGCGACAGAGCGATGAGGATGGGCGAAGCCATCGCGTCGTGCTCCGCCTGCGCGAGCAGGTCGGCGGCGGCCAGGGCGGGGTCGGCGGACTCGTCCGCGATGATGAGCGTCTCCGTCGGCCCGTACAGGCCGTCGATGTCCGTCTCGCCGTAGACGGCGCGCTTGGCGAGCGTTACGTACAGGTTGCCCGCCCCGCACACCTTGTCCACACGCGGCACGCTCTCCGTCCCGAACGCCATCGCCGCGATCGCCTGCGCGCCGCCGATGGCGAAGAGGCGATCGGCGCCCGCGATCCTCGCGGCGGCCAGCACGGCGTCGGTGGGGCTCGGCGAGCAGACGACTACCTCCCCTACTCCGGCGACCCTGGCCGGTATCGCGTCCATCAGGACGGAGGAGGCGTAGTTGCCGCCGGGGACGTATATCCCGACGCGCTCCAAAGGCACGACGCGCTCGCCCCACCCCATCGCCTCGTCGCGCCACGACGCGGGCATCGAGGCTTGGTGGAACGTGCGGATTCGCTCGGCGGCGGCGGCCAGCGCGTCCGCAAGGTCGGTAGGAACGCGCATGGCGGCGGTGTCCCACTCGGACGCGGGAACTTCGAGGTCGTCGAGCGCAACGGAGTCGACGCGCTGCGTGTGCTCGCGCACGGCGGCGTCGCCCCGCTCCCGCACATCCGCGACGATGCGCTCGACTGCCTCGGCGGCCTGGGGCGCGGCGCCGCCCGCGAGGCCGGTTACCTGTTCAATGCCGGGGTGGCGCGTGAGCAGGCGGCGCGCCTCCGCCGGATCGGTCACGATCCGCATCGGTCCTCCATAGCCGCAAGCAGAGCGCGGTACGCGCCGCTCTCCTGCCCAAAGACGTAGCCCGCCTCGGAGATGGTCACCGAGACGCCGCCGATGGCGCGGAAGTGATCGACGATGGCGGCGAGGTTGGCGCGGTGCGCCAGCACGGTAACCGCGTGCCACGACCCACCGTCGGCGGTGAATACAGGAGAGACGGTCGGGCCGCGCAGCCCGGCAGCCTCGCCGCGCTCCAGCACCTTTGCCGCAACCGCCGCCTCGGACGCGCCCTCGATGTTGGCGGTTACGCGCAGGTAGCCCTCCGCGCGGCGGTGCGCCTCCACCCGCTCGATAATCTCGCGCGCCGCCTCCAGTGCGTCGGGGCGGGCGGCCAGCGCGCGCAGGTTGACGACGAGGCAGCCCTCCGAGCGGATGACCAGGCCGTCCACCAGGCGCTTGAGGCGGTTCTCGCGCAGCGTCGTCCCGGTGGCGGTTACGTCGATGATGATGTCCGCGTGCCCCATCGCGGGCGCGGCCTCCAGCGCGCCGGACACCTGGGGCATGCTGAAGTAGTTCACGCCGTGGTTGAACAGGAAGCGGCGGGCCAGGCGCTGCGCCTTGGTGGCGATGCGCAACTCCCTGCCCGACTCGCGAAACTCCACCGCAAGGTCGGCCAGGTCGGCCATCGACTCCACGTCCACCCATGCCTCTGGGACGGCGGCGACCAGTTCGCAGCGCCCGAAGCCGAGGTCTTGGAGCACGATCTCCGTGTCGCCTCCCTCGATGCGCCGCTCCTGGAAGTCGTCGTAGCCGACGAACCCCGCGTGCGCGTTGGCCGCCTCTACGTGCCCGGTGATGTCCCGCGCGCGCTGAAACACCACCTCCACGCCCTCGACGGCGGAGATGTTCCCTACGTAACGCCGCGCGTTGGGGCGGCTGACCCCTATGCCGCACGCGGCGAGGAAGGCGAGCGTCGGCTCGTACATCGCGCCGTCGCTCGGAATCGCCAGGCGCAGGCGCGCGCTAGGCAGGGCGCTCGTCGACACTGCCGTCCCTCCCTACCCGCATGATGGTCTCGATGCCCCGCCGCTTGGCGTAGGCCGCCGCCGCCGCGTCGCCGTCGTGCGACAGGTCGAGTTCGGCCGGGATGCCCTGCGCCCGCAGCCGTTCCGCCGTCGCCACCGCCTGCCCGACGGCTGTCTCCTGCGCTGTAACTAGCACGCGGCCCGCGGACGGCGCGTCGCCGTCGTCGAAGTCGTCGGGCAGCAGTTCCGAGACGCGCTCGAGGCTCAGCGCAAACCCCAGCGCGGGGATGTCCTGCGACCCTCCCAGCGCCTTGACCAGGCCGTCGTAGCGCCCGCCCCCGCCTAGGGGCGGCGCGCCCGTCACGCCGTCGTGCTCCACCTCGAACACCACGCCGGTGTAGTAGGCGATT
>JAPPFU010000033.1 GCA_028875085.1 Chloroflexota bacterium | reverse complement strand
GGGAAGACGATGCCACGCTCGTCGTGGTTCTGCTCGATGGCTGCGGCGAGCAGGCGCGTTACGCCGATGCCGTAGCAGCCCATCACGATGGAGCGAGGCGCGCCGTCCGCGTCGACGAAACTCGCGCCGAGGGCGTCCGCGTAGAACTCGCCGAGCTTGAAGACGTGCCCCACCTCGATGCCGCGCACCTCCTCGAGCGCGCCCGCGCCGTCAGGGGAGGCGTGGCCGGCCTGGGCGCGGGCGAGGTCGATGGTCTCGTCGACCGTGAAATCGCGCGGATAGTTGACGTTGACGTAGTGCTTGTCGGGCCGGTTCGCCCCGGCGGCGAAGTTCGCGCCCTGGCCTATCGACTCGTCCGCGATGGTGCGGACGCCCTCGATGCCGATGGGCGAGGTGGAGCCGGGCGTCAGCCCCGCCGCGCGCACCTCCTCCGGCCCGGCGAGGCGGAGGTCGTTGGCACGGAGGTGGTTCTTCAACTTGACCTCGTTGACCTCGAGGTCGCCGCGGACGGTAACCAGCATGGTCTCCCCGTCGGCCTGGTAGAAGACGGCCTTGAGCGTCTGCGCCTCCGGCACGCCTAGGTAGCGAGCGAGGTCGGGGATGGTCGTAACGCCCGGCGTGTCGGTCAGCGTCAGCGGCAGGGGTTCGGGCTCGGGCGCGGGCGGGGGGACCGACCTGGCGCGCTCGACGTTGGCGGCGTAGCCGGAGGCGGGGCAGTGCAGCACCACGTCCTCCCCGCTCTCGGCGGGCATGATGAATTCGTGCGAGTCCTTGCCGCCGATGGCGCCGCTGTCGGCCTCGACGGCCATCGTTGGCAGGCCGCAGCGGCGGAAGACGTTCGCGTAGGCCTCGACCATGCGGCGGTAGGAGCGGTCGAGGCCGTCCCAATCGGCGTCGAAGGAGTAGGCGTCCTTCATGTCGAACTCGCGCCCGCGCAGCAGTCCGGCGCGGGGACGCGGCTCGTCGCGGAACTTGGTCTGTATCTGATAGACGAGCAACGGCAGGTCGCGGTAGGAGGCGGCGTTGGCCTTGACGATGGAGGTAACTACCTCCTCGTGCGTCGGCGCGAGCAGCAGGTCGCGCCCGCGCCGGTCGCGGAGTTGGAACAGGATGGCCGCCGCGGTTTGGTCGCGCCCCGTCGCCTGCCACAGGTCGAGCGGGTGGAGGGCGGGCATGCGGACTTCCTGCCCCCCGGCGGCGTCCATCTCCTCGCGGATGATGCGCTCGATCTTGTTCAGCGACCGCAGGGCGAGCGGCAGGTAGGCGTAGACCCCGGCCGCCACCTGGTGCAGCATCCCCGCCCGCAGCATCAGGCGGTGGCTGGCGGTTTCGGCCTCGCTCGGGTCCTCGCGCAGCGTCTTGGAGAGCAGGCGTGAGGCGCGCATCGGCTAGCGCATCGGCGAGAAAGGGGCGGGGATGAGGATCTTGTTCTCTTGGCGCAGCATCCACTCGCCGGTGGGGGGCGACGGCGGCCAGAATTCCTCGTTGCGCGCCGATTCCGCCCGCAGGCGTGCGCGGTCGTCCAGGCCTTGGTACGGCCAGAGGTGGTAGAGCTTGTTAACGCCCGAGGCGCTCGTCCACAGCCCGCCGAGGGGCGAGTACTTCTCCCGTGCGGGGACGGCCTTCTCCCAGCGGCGGACGACCTCGGGGATGGTTCCGGGCATGTACGTGTAGACGCGGAGTTCGTAGTAGCCGCCCAACTCCTGCGGCGCCGTCCAGTCGCGCATCCAGGGCGTGGAGGTCAGTAGCTCCGACTCCATCTCGAGGATCAGGTCGCTCCCTTTGGGCGGCCAGAGGCCGGAATCGTCCGCGGCGACCTCGCGGCGCACGCGCTCGAGGTGGGCCATGTCGTCGTAGGGCCAGATATGGACGACCTGGTTGAGCGTCCCAACCTCGGTGCGCCAGAACCCGCCGAGGCGGGAGTACTGCTCGCGGACGTGCAGGCCTTCGGCGAAGCGCTTCTCGAACTCGGGAACGCCGCCGGGGCGCAGCGTGTAGGTGCGCAGGTCGTACAGCATGGGAGCCTCCGGGCGCGGGCGCGCCGCGCCATCGTTCGGGTTGGGTTTTACCATACTGCGCCGTTTGCCGGGGGCGTCGGGGCGGGCGTATACTCGGCGCATCCGGGCGGAAGGCCAAGGCTGCGGACGCGGCGAGCACGACGCACGGACGGACAAGAGGAGCAGCATGACCACGAACGGCAAAGAGACCGGCACGTTTCAGGTGAAGTCCGGTCTGGCCCAGATGCTGAAGGGCGGCGTCATCATGGACGTCGTAACGCCCGAGCACGCGCGCATCGCCGAGGACGCCGGGGCATGCGCCGTCATGGCGCTTGAACGCGTCCCCGCCGACATACGCGCACAGGGGGGCGTCGCCCGCATGTCCGACCCCGGCCTGATCGAGCAGATTATGGCCGCCGTCAGCGTTCCCGTTATGGCCAAGGCGCGCATCGGCCACTTCGTCGAGGCGCAGGTGCTCGAGGCCATCGGCGTCGACTTCATCGACGAGTCGGAGGTGCTCACGCCCGCCGACGAGGCCTACCACGTTTGGAAGCACGACTTCCGCGTCCCCTTCGTGTGCGGCTGCCGCGACCTGGGCGAGGCGCTGCGCCGCGTCGGGGAGGGCGCCGCGATGATTCGCACCAAGGGCGAGGCCGGCACCGGCGACGTGGTCGAGGCTGTCCGCCAC
>JAPPFU010000194.1 GCA_028875085.1 Chloroflexota bacterium | reverse complement strand
CAGCACCAGCACGTTCTGCACCGTCTCCTTGCCCAGGTAGTGGTCGATGCGGTAGACGCGCTCCTCGTCGAACGCCTCGTGGAGCGTCGCGTCCAGTTCGGCGGCGGACGCCCCGTCGCGGCCAAAAGGCTTCTCGACCACGACGCGCCGCCAGCCGCCGCGCTCCTCATGCATCCCGTTGTCGCGCAGGCTGCGGATGGCGGGCGCGTACAACTGCGGCGCGATGGAGAGGTAGTAGAGGCGGTCGGCCTCCCTTTGGCCGCGCTCCGCGTCGGCGAGCGTCCGCTCCAGACGCGCCACGTCCTCCGCGCGCGCCAGGTCGCCCTGGACAAAGGTGACACGCTCGGCGAACGACGGCCACGCGTCGCCCCGGCACGTCAGGTCGGCGTAGCCGCTCATGCTGCCCCATAGGCCGGCGCAATAGCCCGCGTGCGTCAGCTTGCCGCGCGCGAAACCCACGATGCGCAGGTCGTCGGGCAGGAGGCGCTTGCAGTGGAGCGTGAAGAGGGCGGGAAGCAGTTTGCGCCGGGCGAGGTCGCCGGTTGCGCCGAAGATGACGAGCGCCGCACTCACGGACGGCGCCGGACGGCGTGGCCGCCGAACTCGCGCCGCATCGCGGCCAGCATCTTGAAGCCGAACGAGTCCTCCTGCCGGGAGCGGAAGCGCGCCTGCAACGCTATGGAGATGACGGGGAGCGGCACGGCCAGCTCCACCGACTCCTCCACCGTCCAACGCCCTTCGCCCGAGTCTTCCACGTAGGGCTCCAAGCCCGTCAGTTGCGGGTCTTCCTCCAAGGCGCGCGCCGTCAGGTCGAGCAGCCACGAGCGGACGACGCTGCCGTGCCGCCAGAGTTCGGCAACCTGTGTCAGGTCGAGGCCGAACTGCTCCTTCGCGGCCATCAATTCGAATCCCTCGGCGTAGGCCTGCATCAGGCCGTACTCGATGCCGTTGTGCACCATCTTGACGAAGTGCCCTGCGCCCAGAGGGCCGACGTGCGCGTAGCCCTCGGCGGGGGAGGGCGCCAGCGTGCGGAAGGCGGGTTCGGCGAGCGCCACGGCGTCCGCGTCGCCGCCGACCATCAGGCAGAAGCCCTCGGCGAGACCCCACACGCCGCCGCTCACGCCCGCGTCCACGAAGCGGATGCCCGCCGCCCGCAGTTCGTGCCCACGCCGCTGCGAGTCCTTGTAGTTGGAGTTGCCCCCGTCGATGATCAGGTCGCCAGGTTCGAGCACCCCGGCCAGCGCCGCAATTGTGCTCTCCGTCGGCGCGCCCGACGGCACCATGACCCATACGACGCGCGGCGGCTTCAACTCGGCGAGGAACTCCTCCAGCGCCGCCACGGGCGCCATCCCCCGGGTTGCGAACGAGGCGCGCTGGTCGGGGTCGCGGTCGTAAGCCGCCACGCGGTGGCCGCCCTGTTGCAGACGCAAGGCCATGTTGCCGCCCATCCTCCCAAGGCCGACGATGCCGATTTCCATCGCGCTCCCCCTTGCTTGTGCCGGCTCCTGCAGGCCTATGCGAAGCGCCGCACGCTCTCCGCGAAGGCATCCAGCGCCGCCGCCGCGCCGCCGTCCGCGTCGACGCGCGCCACCCGCCGCCCGCCCTGTCGCAGCGACCGCAGGTCGCCGTCGGCCTGCGCCCGCGCCAGGACGCCGAAGGAGTAGCCGCGCGTGGGGATGGGCAGGTCTGCGCCGTCGCCGCCCACCACCTGGACGAAGACGCCGCTGTTCGGCCCCGCCTTGTGCAACTGTCCGGTGGAGTGGAGATACCGGGGACCGTAGCCAGCCGCGGCGGCTACGCCGAAGCGCTCCACGACGGCGCTGCGCGCCCTGTTCAGCGCCGCGTCCAACTCCGCCGACTGGGGCAGGTAGACCTGAAAGGCGAGGTAGTCGCCGGGGCGGATGAGGCCGAGCAACTGCTCCGCCGGGGGCGTCTCGCCCGGGTCGGGTAGGGCGCCCGTGCGCTCGTAGGCCGCCACCGAGGCGGAGGCGATGTCCTTCGCCTCTTGGACGTTCGGCTGGTCGAACGGATGCACGTCCAGAAGCACACCCGCGACGGCGGTGGCGAACTCCCAGCGGTAGAGCTCCCCGCCCAGGGCGTAAGCGTCGTCCAGGTCGAGGCGCACGACGGGCTTGCCCGCCGCCGCAAGCGCGTCCACGCGGGCGTCGGTCGCGGCGTTGTCGTCCCCGGCGAGGCGGATGTAGGCGAAGAGGCGGTCGGCGTTGTACGCGCCAGGCTCGACGGGCGGCTCGCCCGCGATGGGCACGATGCCTTTGCCGTCCTTGCCCAGGCTCTCCGCCAGTAACTGCTCCGTCCACAAGCCCAGCGCCTCCAGAGAGGGCGAGGTGATCAGCGCCGCCTTGTCAACGCCCTTTTGCGCGAGCGCGGCCAGCGCCGCACCCAGGCGCGCGCCGGGGTTCTCGGCGGCGCAGGGCAGCTCGCAGCGGCGGCGCATCGCGTCCACCGACTCGATGAAGCGCGGCAACTCCATCCCGATGACGGCGCCGGGGACGAGGCCGAACAGCGATTGCCCCGAGAAGCGCCCGCCGATGTCGGCGGGGTTCAGAAATGCGCGGCGGAAGCCCTCCTCACGCGCTAGGCGCTCCAGCGCCGTGCCCGCGTCCGTTATCGCGATGAAGTTCGCCCCCGCCCGCTCGCGCCCGAGCGCCGCGTCCGCCAGCGCGCGGAAGTGGCGGTAGAACGACATCAC
>JAPPFU010000176.1 GCA_028875085.1 Chloroflexota bacterium | reverse complement strand
AGTCGCCCTGGGTGAGCGCGTTCTCCACGCCGCTGGCGAACGCGAACGCCATCAGATGCCATGGCTGCACCCAGCCCAGCGCGATGTCCGCCGCCAGCGCTGCCGCGAACGCCGCCATGACGAACTGGCTTGACGCGAGCAGCGTCTTGCGGTTGGCGCGGTCAACCAGCGCGCCCAGCGGCAGCGCAAAGGCGAGGAACGGGACCTGATAGACGAACAGCACCGTGCCCAGCAGCACGCTGCTGCCCGTCAAGTCGAACGCGATCCAGCCCAGCGAGACCTGCTGCAGGTTGCGCGCCGACGCCGATAGGAAGCTGGTCGTCCACAGGAAGCGGTAGTCGCGGTAGCGCAGCGACGCAAACATGCGGGGCAGGGCGATTCCCGCCAGGCGCGCCCGCTGCTCGGCGCTCTCCGCTCCTTTGGCCATAGCCGGCGCAGCCTAACGCTGCGCGCTACTCCGCCTCTTCCCCTTCGTCCTCCTCCTCCTCCAACGGGCGCGGACGGTAGTAGACGCCCCACTTCTGCATCGCCTGCTCCACCTGCGGATTCTCTAGCGCAGACAGGTCTTTCAGAAAGCCCGCGATGGCGTGGGCGTGCAGCAGCTCCTCCGAGCACACCCACGACGCCTCGCCGCGCGTTACGTACACTAGCCCGTTCTGGTGCTTGCACTGGATGGCGACGCGGCTGCCGCCCGTCCCCTGCGTAACCGTGATTCCGTAGCCCATAAGCGCCGCCTCCCGCCGTGCCTGTCGTGCGCGTCCGATTATACGCGCCGGGCGTATACTCCCCCTATGCAATCGCAAGAGGACGTACGCTTGACCAGCCTCGCCGCCTGCGCGGGCTGAGCGGGCAAGTTCAACGCCGAGGACCTCGGCGAGGTCCTGCGACACCTGCCGCACGCGCAGCATCCCGACCTGCTCGTCGGCATTGACACGGGCGACGACGCCGCCGTCTACCGCCTGACCGACGAACTCGCCATTGTCCAGACCATCGACTTCTTCCCGCCCATCGTGGACGACCCCTACCAGTTCGGAGCCATCGCCGCCGCCAACGCCCTGAGCGACGTCTACGCTATGGGCGGACGCCCCATCCTCGCGCTCAACGTCGTCTGCTTCCCCGACAACCTCCCCAAGCGCGTCTTGGGCGAGGTGTTGCGCGGCGGCGGCGACGTCGCCGCCGAGGCGGGCGTGCTCATCGCGGGCGGCCACACGCTGAGGGACGCCGAGCCCAAGTACGGCATGTCCGTAACCGGCCTGCTCCGCCCCGATGCGCTCGTCACCAACGCGGGCGCGCGGCCAGGCGACGCGCTTGTGCTCACCAAGCCAATCGGGACGGGTATCGTAACCACCGCCGCCAAGGCGGGCAGCGTCGACCCCGCCGCGCTCGACGCTGCAGTCGCTACGATGCGCCACTTGAACCGCGACGCCTCGCTGGCGATGCAGGCCGTCGGCGTTCACGCCGCGACCGACGTCACCGGGTTCGGCCTCATCGGCCATCTCACGGGCATGATGCGCGGCAGCGGCGCGTCGGCGCGCATCGACGCAAGCGCAGTTCCCGCCCTGCCAGGCGTGCGCGAACTGCTCGCCCAGGGCGTTGCGCCGGGCGGCACGCGCAACAACCTCACCGCCGCCGAGCCGCACACGACGTGGAGTCCGCGCCTGACCGAGGCCGACCGCCTCTTGCTGTGCGATGCGCAGACCTCCGGCGGCCTGCTCGTCGCCGTCCCCGCGGAGCGCCTCCCCCGTCTGTTGGACGAGCTGAGCGCCCGCGGCGTGTCCCACGCCGTCGTCGGCGCCGTGGATGAGCGCGCCGGCGCGCTCATCAGCGTCGAGGGCTGACGCGCCGCGTTTCCTCATCCTGCCCTGCTATCCTGTAGCCGATGAAGGCGGCGCGGCCTGGCCCGCCCGGCGGTGAGGGCGGGCCTTTTCGTGGCGAGCGCGAACGGGAGACGGAGCGGCAAGTGAACGCAGCGGAACGCTTCAAGGCGGCGCCGGGGCAGGTGAGCTTCCCCGCCCTCGAGGAGGCCGTGCTCGCGCGCTGGCGCGAGCAAGCGACCTTCCGCGCGGTCGAGCGCGTGCGGAAGGACGCGCCGCTGTTCGTCTTCTATGAGGGGCCGCCGACGGCCAACGGAACGCCGGGACTCCACCACGTGCTGGCGCGCTCCTTCAAAGACGCCGTCATCCGCTACCGCACCATGCGCGGCTTCCTGCCCCTGCGCCGCGGCGGCTGGGACACCCACGGCCTGCCCGTCGAATTGGAGGTCGAGAAGGAGCTGGGGCTGTCGTCCAAGCACGCCATCGAGGCGTTCGGCATCGAGGAGTTCAACCGCCGCTGCCGCGAGAGCGTCTTCCGCTACGTAAAGGAGTGGGAGTCGATGACCGAGCGCTCCGGCGTGTGGCTCGACTTCAACGACGCCTACGTCACCTACGACAACGGCTACATCGACGTCTGCTGGTGGATCTTCCGCAACTTGTGGGACGCGGGCCTGATGTACGAGGGCTTCCGCGTAACGCCCCATTGCCCCCGTTGCGTAACCAGCCTGTCGTCGCACGAGGTCGCCCAGGGCTACGAGGACGACGTGCCCGACCCCTCCGTCTACGTGCGCCTTCCGCTCCGCGGCGAGCAGGAGCGCGCAGGCGCGGATACGCTCGCCCGCCTCGGCCTCGACGCCGCGCCCGCGTCGCTGCTTGTCTGGACGACCACGCCCTGGAC
>JAPPFU010000155.1:1505-2749 GCA_028875085.1 Chloroflexota bacterium | reverse complement strand
GTGTACGGCGGCAACGCCATGGCCACCTTCACGGCGAGCGGCTCGCCCGCCGTCGCGTCGCTCCGAGCGCGGGCGTACGAGCCGTTGGAGCGCGACGACGCGCGCACCGGTCCCATCGTCCCCATCGAAGTGGACGACGCGGCGCACGCGCGCTTGCGCGTCGTCGAGCGGGTACGCCGCTCCCAAGAGGGCGTGCGGCTCGAAGACGCGCGCGTGATCGTGAGCGGGGGGCGCGGACTTGGCGGCCCCGAGGCGTTCGCCGACTTGGAGGACTTGGCGCGGCTGCTGCGGGGCGCGGTCGGCGCCTCTCGCGCGGCCTGCGACGCCGGATGGGTTCCCGCGTCCTACCAGATCGGCCTCACCGGGCGCACCGTCGCCCCCGACCTCTACTTCGCCGTCGGCATATCCGGCGCGAGCCAGCATATGGCCGGGTGTACGGGCGCTCGTGATATCGTAGCAATCAACAAGGACGCCGCCGCCAACATCTTCAAAGAGGCCCGCTTTGGGGTCGTCGGCGATTGGCGGCAGGTGCTCCCCGCGTTCGTAGACCAGTTGCACGAACTTCTGAGCGATAGGTAAGCGAGGAGGCCCGCCATGTCCATGCAGCCCGACTTCGATAACGACATGCACGAGGCCATGGAGCACGCCGAGCGCTCGGAGGTCGTCTGCGTCATCATGCCCTTCATCAACCAGTGCCTCGTGCTGGACGGGCGCTACACGGCGGACGACCCCCCTACGCTCACCGTCTCCCCGCCCCTCGGCTCCCCCGAGCGCCGCCTGCGACAGGTGAACCAGCAGCGCCCGAACCTGAAGCACACGCGCGAACTGGCGGTCATCCCGTGGCCGGGCTCGGTGGCGAGCCTGATCAACTCGACCGTGTGGGAGATGATGGTGCGGCGCATGGAGGCGCCGGGATTCGCAAGCGCGCCCGAGGCGTGCGAGAGCGCGTTGCGCGAACTCCAAAAGTGGGAGCGCCAGGCGATGCTGACAATGATCTCAGGCCAAGGCCCCTTCCACACCCTCTGGTCGCGCACCGGCGCGCGCTAACCCCGCGCCGCGCCAACCCGGCCTCCGCCCCCTCCCTCCGTAGGGGCGCCCCTTGTAGTCGCCTTCTGTCTCCGTTCGCCCTGAGGGGAATTGAAGGGCGAACGGAGCGTCGCAGACCCTTCCCCGCAGGGAGCGCCGCGGGGCGGCCGCCCCGCGGCTGGGGGCGTCGGGGTATACCCACAAAAGGCTTTTTATTT
>JAPPFU010000155.1:0-1495 GCA_028875085.1 Chloroflexota bacterium | reverse complement strand
CTTTTTTTGCCGTTTGCCCTTCAGGTTAATTCATGGCTTAAGGTTGGTTCGCTGACCCTACCCCCTCGGGTGGCCGGTGGGGGGCCTCCCCGTGGGCTGGGGGCGTCGGGGTATCCCCACAAAAGGCTTTTTCTTTCTTGGAGGCGGGAGGCGGGGAGGCCAAAACCTCTACGGCGCGGGGCGCCACCCCGCCGCCCGCGCCGCCTCCTCCAACTCGCCGGGACGGTCGATGCGCGCAACCTGATCGACGAACGCCGCCAGGCTCGGCGCCGCCGCCCGCAGCGTCCGCAACTGCCCGTCGATGGGGTTCACGCCCCCGCCGCGCGGATCGCCGGCGTAGGTTCCGTAGAAAGCGAAGTAGGCCGTGTTCAGCTTCCGCAGCGGCACGCCGCGCTCCTGTAGGCCGAGCCGTCGCTCCTCCAACCACACCTCCGCCTCCGCGACACGTCCCTCGGCCAGCAGGGCGTCCAGGCGAACGCGCGTCTCGCGCATAAAGCGGTTGAAGTCGAACACGTCCGGGTTCGGATCCGGCGCGGGCTGCGCGGCGGGTGGCTGCCAGGGCGGGCGCTCCACGCGCTGCCCGGTCAGCTTGAACAGCGCCAGGTCGCCCGCCTCCTCCGCCACGATGTCCGCCAGCGTCTCGTTGATGCTGGTCAACTCGCCGCCCTGCCACCATGCGCGCCCGAGCGGGCGGAAGATGAGCCAATGGTGCATCCACTCGTGGACGACGAGCGCAAGGGTGGGATGCAGCGCCGCGTTCGGCGTTACGTGCGCCGGATAGGTCGCCACGCCCCCGATGCGAACCACCAGCGCGGACATGCCATCGTCGTCCGCCTCCACGCGCTCCTCCAGCACCGCCTGGGACAGCAGATCGACGTCGGCGCGCAGCAAGCGGTCGGTCAGCCGCTCGACGCGGTCGCGGGGCGAACGCACGAGCACCAGGCCGCCCTGCGCGAACGTGAAGTCCACCGGCGGCCAGCGCAGCGGGCCCAGCGCGTCGATGACCTCCAGTTCGAGCAGCGACGCGGAGACGGCGGCCTCGATCGCCTCCTCGACCACCGGTTGCAGTTCGGCGCGGCGCTGTTCGATGGCGCGCGCGTCCGCCAGCATGGCTTGGGCGTCGCCGTCGTCTCCGGCGGCAAGCGCCGCACTGAGGTCTTGCCGGGCGCGGGCGAGCGGTTCGCGCAGTGAGAAGAATTCGTCCACGGCGGCGCGCCGCGCCTCCGCGTCATCGTCATCGCCGATAGAGGCGATGCGATGCCCCCACTTGTCGAGGAAGTGGCTCGCCTCCCAAAGCACCAGGTCGCGCTGATAGGGCGCTGTGGCGCGGTCGAGCGCGCCGATGGCGTCGCCGCGCCCCACGCTGACGAACAGCAGCAGGGCGAGGGCCGCAGGCGCGGCGGCGCGCCGGAGGAGGCGGGCGGCGGCGGCAGTGCGCCCGCGTGGAGCGAGGGTTGCGGTTTCCGCGTTCTGCGCCATCGTCATCCTGCGCGCG
>JAPPFU010000051.1 GCA_028875085.1 Chloroflexota bacterium | reverse complement strand
CAAGGCCAGGGACGGCGCGGAGCCGGTGCGGGTGGAGAAGGCGTTCCCCGCCCTCGTCTCCAAGGGCAAGTTCCACCAGGTGGCCAGGCTGCTGCGCTCACGCGCTCCCAAGGTCGTCCACCCCCGCCGGGCCTCCAGCCCCTACCTGCTCAGCGGCCTGGTCAAGTGCGAAAGGTGCGGTAAAGCCCTCACCGCCGCCGAGGCCAAGGGCGGCCGCTACACCTACTACGTCTGCCACTCCCTGCTCAAGAAGGGCAGCGGCGCCTGCGCCACCCCCAGGCTCAACGCCAAGCGCTTCGAGGGTCTCATCGTCGAGAACATCCGAGACAACATCCTCACCGAGTCCAACATCAGAGACCTGGTCAAGATCGTGGACGAGGAGATGGACGGGGTGGCGAGGGAGCAGCGCCGGCGCCTCAAGGTCATCGAGGAAGAGCTGGAGGAGGTGAAGCGGCGGCTGGGACGCATCTGGCAGGTCATCGAGACGACCGACATAGAGATGGCCGACGCCACGGACCGCATCAAGGAGCATCGGGAGCGCAAGGAGCGGCTGGAGTCCGCCGCCGAGGAGGCCAGGGCCATGCTGTCGAAGCGCAAGGTGACGCTGGACAAGGTGGAGACCATCACCGCCTTCGCCCTCGACATGAGCGCCTATCTCAGGGAGAGCGAGATCACCGAGTCACGGGCCTTCATCCGCTCCTTCGTCACCGAGATCGAGGTCAGGCCCGGCAGGGCGACGATCCACTACTCCATCCCAACCCCGGAGGACTCTCCCATAGGCGGGGCCGACCTGGCCCAGGTCGCCCTCGACAGGGGAGTTCGCAGTACCGGAGCCGCTGGTGGACCTGGCGGGATTCGAACCCGCGACCTCCTCAATGCCATTGAGGCGCGCTCCCAGCTGCGCCACAGGCCCACGCGATGGGAAGCCAGCATAGCATAGCGCCGCTAGGGGGGCTAGCGCGGGGCTAGAGGGGCGGGCGGCACGTGTGCCAGTCGGTAACGCGCTGGTAGGCGACGGCGGCGCGCAACACCGTCGCATCGGCGAAGGCGCGCCCCACCAGCATCAGGCCGATGGGCAGGCCGAGCGACGAGAAACCGCACGGCGCGGACAGCGCGGGCAGGCCGTTCTGGTTGAAGACGCGCGTGATGCGGATCATCGCCTCGCGCGTCGTCAACTCCGTACCGCCGACGGACACGACTGTCTCGCCGTGGCGCGGCGCGGGCATCGTGGTTGTGGGCAGCGCCAGCAGGTCGCAGTGCTCGAAGACTTCCGTCAGTTTGCGCCCCAACTTGACGCGTATCTGCTGCGCCTTCAGGTAGTCGGACGACGACAGGAACTTGCCGCTCTCGAGGCGCAGGCGCACGCCCTGCTCGTAGAGCGGCGCGTGGTCGCGCAAGCGCGCCTCGTGGAGCGCGGCGGCCTCCGCCGTGATGATGAGCGAGCCGAGGTTGCCCCACTCCAATTCGGGAACGGCGATGGGCGCGACCTCCATGCCCACGTCGGCGAGCACGTCGAGCGCCTGCGCGAACGCGGCGCGCACCTCCACATCGATGGCGGCGTCGATATAGTCCCACGGCACGTGGACGCGCAGGCCTTCGCCCTTGCCGGTATCATCAAAGTGGCGGCGCAGGCCGCGCGCGCCCAGGTGCAGGTCGCGGACGTAGTTCTCCGCCGGACGCGGAATGGAGCGCGGGTCTTCGGGGTCGTAGCCCGCGAGCGCGTTCATCACCAGCGCCGCGTCCACTGCGTCGCGGCACATCGGGCCGACGGTGTCGAACGTCCAGCTCAATGGCGTAACACCGGTGCGGCTGACGACGCCATAGGTGGGCTTCAAGCCGGTAAGACCGCACAGCGCGGAGGGGACACGGATGGAGCCGCCGGTGTCGGAGCCGAGCGCCCAGGGCGCCATCCCCGCCGCCACCGCCGCCCCGGAGCCGCTGGACGAGCCGCCGGTGAAGTGGCCGCGCCGCCACGGATTGTGCGGCGTGCCGAGCGAATCGTTGCGCCCGGTGGGATCGAAGGCGTACTCGACGGTGTGCAGTTTGCCCAGCGAGAAGGAGCCCGCCTCGCGCAGCAACTCGACGACGCGCGCGTCGCGGTCGGGAACCCAGCCCGCGTCCACCTTGGAGCCGTTGGCGGTTACGACGCCCTTCGTCCAATAGATGTCCTTCGTGCCGTAGGGGACGCCGTGGAGCGGGCCGCGGTAGTCGCCGCCCATAATCTCCGCCTCGGCGGCCTTGGCTTCGGCCAGCGCCTGCTCGCCGGTGAGCGTGGCGAACGCGCCCAACTCCCCGTCCAGCGCCTCGATGCGCGCCAGATACGCCTCCGTCGCCTCGACGGGGGAGAGTTCGCGGGCGCTGATGCGGTCGGCCAGCTGCGCGACGGTGAGGTCGGTGATGGCGGCGGGGGCGCTCACGGCGCGTCGTCGCCGGTCATGCCGCGCGGCAGCGTCTCGCCCGCCTCGGCGGGATCGACGTCGGACGTATCGACGAGGTGCGCCTGGGCGACGCGGCGCAGTAGTGCGGCGGTCTCGGGGTAGAGGCGGTCGAGGTGTTCCGGGTCGGCGTCGATGCCCATATGCGCCGCCCACGCGTCGAACAACTCGCGGGGGAGGTCTTTGAGGGGGTCGTCGCTCACGGTGGGCGCTCCGCGGAGGATGCGGGGGAGTATAGGCTATCGCGGGCGGCGCTAGGAGTATCGGCGCGGGAGTGGTAGGGTTGGGAGTCGGCGCGGGGGGCGCGCCTCCTATCC
>JAPPFU010000137.1 GCA_028875085.1 Chloroflexota bacterium | reverse complement strand
GTGGAACACCTCGAGCGGGATGCCGGAGGGGTCTTTGAACTTGATGAGGTCGACCACCTTGCGGCTGGCCTTCTCCGCCTCCGTCCCCGGCGTAACCATGACGCCCGCGTGGGTGAGGCGGGCGGCGACGTCGTCCAGGTCTTGGCGGGTGGGAACCTCCCAACCGATGTAGACGGCGTCGTCCTCGCCCGTGGGGTGGAGGGCGAAGCGGTGGTGGTACTCGTCGATGCGGTAGTAGACGGTGCCGTCGTCGGCGACTTCGATCTCCTCGAAGCCGAGCACGCCCTCGGTGGCGAAGGCGCGCCACCGCTCCATGTCGGAAACGCCGATGCCCAAGTAGCCGAAACCGGAGATGCCCATATCCGTTCCTCCTCCTGCGCTCTTGTAGTCAAGTGAGGGGGCGCCAGGCGCATGCTAGCCCCGGCAACGGAGCGCGTCAACGGAAGGGGGGAAGGGACGCTTACCTGCGCGCGCGCTTCTCCTTTTGGAGGCCCCAGAGGTAGAGGGCGAGGCCGGGGATGACGAGGGCGGCGAGGAGCGAGAGCAGGAATGTGCCGAGGTCGGCGGTGGCCTCGGCGATGCCGGCGATGGAGCGGTAGTAGCGGCCCGGCGCCATGGGGCTGAAGACGAGCACGTAGGTGATGACGGCGGTGGGGATGGCGAGGCCGAGCAGGACGCCGCCCGCCGTGCGCAGTCCGGCGCCCGGCTCGTCGGGGCGCGGCGGCGCTTCGGGCGGGGGTTCGGTCTCTTGGTCGCGGGGCGCAGTCTCCATAGGGGTATATCTTACGCCAGGCCGCGCCTTCAGCGGCGGAGCGGGCGCAAGTCTTGAAGATGGGGCTGGGGTTGATTAGAGTTGCGGTGGTTCAGACCGCGCGAAAGAGCGCGAGACGTGCTTGGAGGGCTAGTCGCTATGGCGGAACAGCAGTCCACGGACGAGCAGCAGTCGAAGGAGCGCTTGGGCGCGTCGGGCTGGCGGCGGCGCAACGCGGTGGTCAACCTGATGGAGATCGTGGTGGGCGACCGCATCGTCATCGCGGAGGACGCGGTGGGCGAGGTGGTGGACAACCCGCGCGACGGAAGCTGGGTCATCGTGCGCTACCTGGCGTGTCCGGAGGACGAGTCGAAGGTGGGGCAGGAGGAGCCGGTGTTCGCGGAGGACGTGGTGGGGATGGCGGAGTAGGGGTACCCCACCCCCCACCCCTAAGAAGAACCTTTTTGTGAGGGGTACCCTCACATCCCCACCAGAGAGGGCTGCGGCCCCTCTGGGCTCCCCGCGGATTAAGAGAGACGCCCCCGTCGTGGCGACGGGGGCGTCTTTCGCGCTTGGCGAGAGGTTGCGGTTCAGAAGAGGAGGGTGAGGTTCTTCGCCAGGAGGACGCTCTGGGCGAGGATGACCTTGCGCCGCGCGATCTTCCACTGGCCATCGACCTTGCGCAGGGTGTCCTCGCGGCGGCCGATGAACAGGTCGGTCTCCGTCTCGACGCGGTTGCGGTAGGTGACGAATTTGCACTTGACGTCGACCTCGTCGCCGCGGTCGTCCTCGATGAGGACATTGGTGATGACGTGGACGATGCGGGACAGCGGCTCCTCGGCCCAGTGAACGCCGGTGAGGATCTGCTCGATGCGCTTGGTGAGGATGTCCTTGCCCTCGTCGATCCAGTTGAGGTCCTCCATCTCGCGGGTGAACTCGCGCTCGTGCTCGCCGAACTTGACGTTGCGGAGCATCGGCATGTAGTAGCGGATGTCGTCGGTGAGCAGGTCGAGCCACTCGTTGTAGCGGCGCTCGTCGTACAGCGACGCCTCGTAGGTGAGGAACTGCTCGACCTCGTGGTGGCGGAGCATCCGCTCGACGGCGGACTGTTGCGCTTGGGTGGTCATGCTATGCCTTGGCCTCCTCGTGCTGGCGGCGCTCGCGCTTCTCGAACAGGTCGTCCCAACTCTCGGCGTCCATGAGCTCGGCCCAGAAGCTGTACATGCCGAACTGGTTCATCTCGCTCATACCCTCGACGACGTGGCCGGGCAGGTGGTCGTTCTTGTTGAAGCGCCCTTTGCCGATCTGGTAGTTGTAGGGCTGGCGGGAGGCGATGATGCCGTTGCTGGCCTTGGAGGCGTAGTTCCAGTTCTCCATGTCGTCCTGCTCAGTGAGGCCGGCGGGGCCGGAGTAGCGCAGGCCGTAGTGGCGCAGCATCTCCTTCACCTTGTCGGGCGCGTTCTTGTCCACCAGGAACCAGCTCCAGTACTCGGACTGCTGCGGACCGCCCCCGGGGTGCCAGACGACCATGCGGCGCGGCTGGCGCGACCAGTAGGACATGTTGGGGAAGATGTTGCCCACGCCGCCGAGGACGCGGGCGGTCTTGCCGAGGCGCTTCTGGCGCTCGTAGTAGCAGTGCTCCGCCCATTCGGCGACCTCGGGGTCGTTCTGATAGGCGGGCGTCCAGGGGTAGTCGTCCAACTGCTCGCCGGTGAGCGCGCCGTGGCCGAACTCGGGGGTGGAGATGGCGAGGCGGCGGCTGCCGCCCGTCTCGTCGTCGCGGCGCCCCTTCCCGCCTGACGGGCCGATGCCGACCATGTCGACGGAGCGGTGGCTGATGTTGTGGTAGCCATCGCCGCAGGCGTTCTCGGCGGCGGACTTCCAGTTGGCGCCGGTGCGCCACTTCTGCACGCCGCCGATGGCCTCGGAGCCGCCGGGGGAGCCGTCGCGCCCGTCCACGAGGATGTCGTAGTAGAGCTTGGTGTCGCCGAGGTACTCCTCGAAGGTGGGCGC
>JAPPFU010000009.1 GCA_028875085.1 Chloroflexota bacterium | reverse complement strand
TCAGCGCCCTTGCCCCGCCCCCCTATAGAGATAAGAGAGTTTTTGTGGGGGATACCCCCACGCCCCCAGCCGAGGGGCTGGCCGCCCCTCAGCGCACCCCGCTTGAATCTCGCGGGAATGGCGGAGGGGGATCGAGCGCGGGGGATAGGGCAACCACGAGGGTTGCCCCTACGGGCGGGGACAGGTGTGGGGACGGGGTAGACTAGGCGCCGCCGCGCGCCGCCGCCGCTGCGGCAGGAGCATCCGTTGGCAGCAAGCGCCGCACGCCGCACTTCCCCAGCACCCGCCGCGGGCTTAGCCGACAACGTGCGCACGGTTATCGAGTGGCTGCTGCTGGCCATCGTTCCCTTCGTGGCGCTCATCCAGCTGCCCGAGGGGTTCATGCTGGGCTACATCCAGATAGCGAAGGTGTCGGTCTTCCGCACGATGGCGCTTGCGCTGGCGGGACTGTGCGCGGTGGAGTGGGCGTTGACGTCGGGCCGGGCGCCGTTGCGGACGCCGGGGGCGTACGCGCGGAGCGCTTGGGAGTGGCTGCGGGGCGGGCCAACGCGCGTGATGATGGGTTCGGCGCTGGCGCTCGTCCTCGTCGTCGGCCTGTCGGCGGCGCTATCGCCGCTGCCGCGTTCGGGGTTGTGGGGCTACGACCCGGGCTGGGACAGCTACGGCCTGTACAGCATCGCGTGCTACGTGGCGATCTTCTTGGCGGCGGCGAAACACGTTCGGACGGGGGAGCAGGTACGGCGCTTGCTGCTGGTCATCGCGGCGACCGGGACGCTTTCCGCCGTCTACGGCATAGGCCAGCACTTCGGCTACGACCCGTTGCGCGGGCCGGGGGAGGACAGCACGCGGGCAAGCCTGACGCTCGGCAACCCGGTGTTCGCGGGGTCGGTGCTGGCGATGACGATTCCCATCACGCTCGCGCTCATCCTGGCGGAGTTGGAGCGTTCGCGGAACGCGATGCGGGTGGCGGTGTGGTGGCTGCCGCTGATGTTGCAGGTTACGGCGCTGCTGTTCACGCTGAGCCGCGGCCCGTGGGTGGCGACGGCGGCGGGGTCGGCGGTCCTTCTGCTGGCCGCGTGGCGGCTGAGGGGACGGAAAGCGGCGCTTGGGTCGGCGGGGCTGCTTGCGGCGGCGGTCGCGGCCGCCTGGCTGCTGACGCTGCCTCCGGCGGCGGGCGTGAAGGCAGGGGGCGACACGACGGTCGCCGGGCGCGTGGGCACCATCGCCACGGAGGCGACGGTCGGGACGCTGAGCAACCGCTCCATCATCTGGGAGACGACGGCGCGGGCGCTGACCCAGGGCGTGTCGTTCGATACGGAGGCGTATCCGGAGTTGCCGGAAGTGTCGCTGACGCCGTTGCGCCCCGTCATCGGCTACGGGCCGGACACCTTCATCACTTTCTATCAGCGGGTCGGGGAGACGCGGGCGACGAGGACGCTGATCGAGCACGGCCACAACTTCTTGGTGCATACGGCGTTGGAGTTGGGCGCGATAGGCGTGCTGGTCTACCTCGCCTTGGCGGGGAGCGCGGCGCTCGTCCTGTGGCGCCTGCTCCGCCTGGGCGCGCGGGGAAGGCTGGAGGATTGGCTGGCATGGAGCGCCGTTGGGATGGCGGGCGTCTTCGCGGCGCGGGTGGTGGAGCAGATACCGGGCAAGGCACAGATAACCGACTTCGTGATGCTCTGGGTGCTGCTAGGGGTGCTCATCGCCGCCGCGCGGTTGGGCGGCGAGGGCGCGGAACGGAGTGCGGAGGCCATCGAGTCCGCCGACGCGGGAGCGCCGCCGGACGAGGTGCCAGGCCGAGGCGAGCGCACGCACTACGATGCGCTGGGGGTGAGCGCGCAGGCGACGCGCGAGGAGATACGGCGCGCGTACGGAGCGCTCGGCGCGGGGGCAGGGGAGCGCGAGGCGGAGGCGCATCAGGTGCTGATGGACCCTCGGCGCAGGCGAGCGTACGACCAGACGCTTGGCCTCCGCGCGCCCTCGGGCCAGGCCAATCGGCAGCGGCGGAGCGCGGAGCGGAGGCGCGCGGCTCGGGAGGGCGCGGCGCCCTGGGCGTCGGTGTGGCGCGTCGGGGCGGCGTCCGCGCTGTGCGTGCTCCTGGCGGTGGTTTGGTGGTCGGCGACGCTGAGTCCGCTGGTTGCGGCACGCATATCGGGCCAGGCTATCGACGCGTTCGAGCAGGGCAGAGTGCAGCGGGGCATCGCCGAGTTGGAGCGAGCGATCAACTGGCACCCGCACCAGGTGCTGCTGCATCTCCAGTTGAGCGACTCGCTGCGGGGGCTGGCGGACGCGCAACCGGAGCCTGCGCAGATCGCGCAGGGGCTGCGGCGGGCGCAGGACGCGGCTGAGAGGGCGCGGGAGTGGAATGGGGCCGACCATCGGACGTGGACGCGGTTGAGCGATATGTCGCGCGCGGTGGCGGAGTTAACGGGAGAGGGCGCGGAGCAGGCGCTACAGTACGCCAAGATCATGACGGTGTTGCTGCCCGGGTTCGCGCAGCCGGCCATATCGCTCGCGTGGACGCACGTGGTGGCGGGCGACCCCGCCGCGGCGCTGGTGCAGAGCGAGGCGGCGCTGGCGCTGGCGGGCGACGAGGCGGCGGAGGCGGCCCAGGCGTGGCTCGTGCGCGGAATGGCGTTGACGGAGCTCGACCGGCGCGACGAGGCTATCGCCGCGCTGCGCCGCTCCGTCGAGTTGCAGCCGACGCAGCAGGCGCAGGACGCGTTGGCCGCCCTTGAAGCGGAGGACGCCGGGGCGGCTGAG
>JAPPFU010000080.1 GCA_028875085.1 Chloroflexota bacterium | reverse complement strand
TGGTGGGCCGGGAAGGACTCGAACCTTCACCCAGTCGGTTATGAGCCGACCGCTCAGCCTTTGAGCTACCGGCCCTAGCCCAACGGCAGCCGGGCGCCCGCGCCCCTACTCCTCCTCGGCCTCTCGCTCCTTGCGCCGCGCGCCCACCAATTGCCCCAACTGCTCCACGAACGCCCGCTGATCCACCGGACGCAGCAACATCCGCCGCCCCGAGTGCAGCACCACCAGCACGCCGCTCCCAATCATCGCCATGCTGACGGTTCCGGCGTCGGCAACGGCGTCGTAGTGCACGGTCGTCCGGCGCAGCGCCAAGCAGCGGATGACGATTCTGTCCGCGTAGAGGTCGTAGCGCCACTGCATGGTGTAGAGGATGAGCAGCGCGACGGCGATCATGAAGAGCAGCCAGATCTGATCGCCCCGCATCACCGCCGTCACCACGAACCACGCCACCAACACGCCGATGACGTAGTCGAGGACGCCCAGCTTGCGGCGGTGGCTATGGAGCGGTTGTTCGAACTGCGCTGACACGTGGCCTATTCTACCCGGCCGCGGGCGCCGGGGCGGGCTTCCCCATGGCTGCCATGGCTAGACCTGCTCTTCCGGCCCCAAGCGGTGGAGCTCTCCCGCCAGGCGCTCGGGCGTAACCCCCATCTGCCGCACCAGTTGCCCAGACACGTCCTCCCGCGCCTCGGATATCGCCTGCAACAGATGCCCGGTGCCGATGCGGACGCCCTCGGCGCGCGCCTTCTCCGACGCCTGCTCGACCACGCGCTGCGCGCGGCGCGTCATCCCTGAGGCTCCGGTGTACAGCGCGCCGCGCCGCCCGATCAGCCCCTCCACCTGCGTCCGCAGCGACTCCAAGTTAACACCCATCCCCAGCATGGCGCGCACCGCCAGCGACCGATGCTCCGTGCTCATCGCCAGCAGCAAGTGCTCCGTTCCGTAGAAGGAGTGGTCGAAGCGCTTGGCCTGCTCCTGCATCGAGTTCAACACCGTCCACGCCAACGGCGTGAAGCGGCCGCGGCCCGTTGGCGCTTCTTCCGCCGCCGCAGCCTGCGAGCGCCGCGAGAACATCTTGCGCACGTCGACGCCGCCCAAGAAGAGCGCGCCGAGCGTCGCGCCGGCCATCACTCGCGCAGGCACGCCCACCAACACGTCGGGCAAGCCCAAGAATGCCTCCGACCCGTAGCGCTGCAACGGAATGAACAGCAGCACGGCCAGCGGCAAGCCCACGATGACGTAGACCAGCCACGCGTACTCCCGCGTCACATACTTGGCCTGCCGCACGCCTATCAGCGTCACCGCCGCCGACAGCAGCGCAAGCCCCCCCGTCAACAGCGTGCCCAGGTACGCCCACGTCGCGCTCAAGCCGCTCGGCAACGGCCCGTGCCCCAGCGTGTTGTCGAACCGGTCGACGAAGTAGAGCGTCAGCGCCAGCAGACCAAGCACCACGATGGACACGCCGACCGCGATGGCCGCCTGCACGCCTGACGAGCGCTCTTTGGTGGAGCCTTCGTTCATCATAGAAACCCCACGTCCGCCCTGGACTGCGACGATTCTATCGAGGCGCCGAGGCGCCCTCAACGCCTTTCGCTTCCCCATTGCGCCCCCGTTGCCGCTTCTCCCCGCCTGACAACCACGCGCCAGGGGCGATAACATCGGGCGCAGGCGGCGGCGCGCCGCCGCCCTAAACGTCCGCAGGAGCGCACGATGACCGACGCCCCACCCACCCGAACCGAACGCGACACCATGGGCGAGATGCAAGTCCCGCGCGACGCCTATTGGGGCGCATCCACCCAGCGCGCCGTGCTCAACTTCCCCATCAGCGCTCTTCGCTTTCCCCCTGAGTTCAACCACGTCTTGGGCCGCATCAAACGCGCCGCCGCCAAGGTCAACGCCGACCTGGGCGCGCTCGACCCCGCCGTCGCCGACGCTGTCGCAGCCGCCGCAACGGAGGTCATCGGCGGCGCATTCGACGACCACTTCGTCGTCGATCTCTTCCAAACCGGCTCCGGCACCTCCACCAACACCAACGCCAACGAGGTCATCGCCCGCCGCGCCCGCGAACTCGGCGCGCCCACCGCCCACCCCAACGATCACGTCAACATGGGCCAATCCTCCAATGACGTGATTCCCACCGCATGCCATCTCGCCGCCGCCCTCGCCATCCGGCGCCGACTCCTCCCCGCCCTCACCCAGGCCCAAGACACCCTCGAGGCCAAGTCCGAGCAGACCTGGGACATCATCAAGACGGGGCGCACCCACCTCCAAGATGCGACCCCCATCCGTATGGGTCAGGAGTTTCTGGGCTACGCGCAGTCGCTCGAGTTGGCGCGCGCCCGCCTCGAGGCCGCCGTCGACGAACTCGGCCAAGTCGCCCTCGGCGGCACGGCGGTCGGCACCGGCATCAACACCCACCCCGACTTCTCTGCCAAAGTCTGCGCCATCCTCGCCGCTGAGCTCGACCTCCCCGTCCGCGAGACGCCCTACCACTTCCAAGCGCAAGGTACGCAGGACACGATGCTGGCCGCCAGCGCCGCCGTGCGAAACGCGGCGGTCTCCCTGCAGAAGATCGCCAACGACCTGCGCTGGCTCGCGTCCGGCCCTCGCGCCGGCCTCGGCGAACTCGACCTCCCCGCCGTCCAACCCGGCTCATCCATCATGCCCGGCAAGGTGAACCCGGTCATCGCCGAGGCGCTCACGCAGGTCGTCTGCCACGTCATCGGCAACGACGCTGCCGTCGCCGTCGCCGCGCAAGGCGGCTACCTCGAACTCAACACCTACTGGCCGGTCTC
>JAPPFU010000076.1 GCA_028875085.1 Chloroflexota bacterium | reverse complement strand
AGGGGCTGGCCGCCCCTCTGCACTCCCCGCATGAAGAGCACGGAGTTACTCAAAGGTCTCCGAAAGCGGGAATCTCGTCTCGATTCGGGCGGAAGCCTTAGCGTCTAGGGCAAGAGCAGCGCGCGCAGGCGTCCCAGCAGCGTCTTGGGGCGCGGCTTGGCGGCCTTCTCCGCCAAGCGCTTCTCTCGCTCAGCCTGAGCCTTGTCGAGGCCGTAGAGCTCCCTCGCGTGGCCGCTCAAACCCAGGCGGTGCAACCGCTCGGCTGCGGACGACTTCCAGTCTCTGCCGTACATAGCGCGCCTCCGGTGGCCTGCGTCCTCAGACAGACGCATCGTAGCACGGCGGCATCCGCTCCTCGCCCGTTCGCCCTTCGAGTTCCCCCAGGGCGAACGGAGGGACGCTCAGGGCGAACGGGAGGGGGCGCTCTCCGGCGCGGGCGCAGGGGCGGGCTGTATAATGAGCGGCGTTATGAACGGGGAGCGGCTATGAGCCTTCGCGTCAACCTTGCCGGGCTGCTCAAGGACAGCGTCGGCGCGGTGCGGAAGTTCGACTACGAGGGCGCGTGGGAGGCGGACGGCCTGCCCCAGGGCCACGTGGCGGCGACGTTCAAGCTCACGCGCACCTCGCGCGGCGTATGGGTGTCCGGCCCGGCGCTCGTAACCTACGACGCGGAGTGCGGGCGCTGCCTCGTGCCCTTCGCGTCGTGGGCGCGCGTGCAGGTGGACGAGGAGTATCTGCCGAGCGTGGATCTCGCCAGCGGCCGGCGCATCTCTTACGGCGCTGAAGACGACGGCGCGTTCCTCATCGACGCCCATCACGAGACCGACTTCGCGGAGGCCATCCGTCAGAACCGACTGGCCGCCATGCCCATCGCGCCCGTGTGCCGCGACGACTGCGCGGGCCTCTGCGCCGTCTGCGGCGCCAACGCCAACGAGGGCGCCTGCGGCTGCGAGCCGGAGGCCGACCCCCGCTGGGCGGCGCTGAAGGAACTGTTCGCGTAAGCCAATCCATCCGGCGCTCCGCCGCGAGCGCCCACCTGGAGAGTAGATCTATGCCCCCTCTGCCAAAGCGAAAGCGCACCAAGGCCGCCAAGGGCGCGAATAACGCCCACAACGCTATCAAGCGCGCGGCCATCGTCGATTGCCCTCACTGCCGCCGTCCGATGATGGCGCACCGCGTCTGCCCGGCGTGCGGCCACTACCGCGGCCGCGACGTTCTCGAAATCGAGACGGCGAACACCTAGCCGCCGTATGAGCAGCGCAACCGCTGCCTTCCTGTTCCCCGGCCAAGGGGCGCAGCGCGTCGGCATGGCCACCGACCTCTACGCCGCCTCCCCCGCCGCCCGCGCCGTCTTCGACGAAGCCGACGACGCCCTGGGCGAGCGCCTCAGCGAGGTCGTCTTCAACGGGCCCGCCGAGGCGCTGACCCTCTCCCACAACGCGCAGCCCGCCATCCTGACGGCGAGCGTCGCCTGCTTGCGCGCCGCCGAGGAGCGCCTGGGCGCCGCCTTCCCCGCGCCCGCCTTCGCCGCCGGGCACAGCCTGGGCGAGTACACGGCGCTGGCGGCGGCGGGCGCGCTCGCGCTTGCGGACGCTGTGCGCCTGGTGCGGCGGCGCGGCGAACTGATGCAGGCGGCGTCGGAGGCTGCGCCCAGCGGTATGGCCGCCGTGCTCGGCATGGCGCTCACGGAGGTGGAAGCGGTGTGCGCGGAGACAGGCGCGCAGGTGGCAAACGTGAACAGCGCCGAGCAGGTCGTCATCGCCGCGCGCAACGAGGCGCTGCGCCGCGCAAGCGCCCTAGCCGAGGAGCGGGGCGCAAGGCGCGTCGTCCCCCTGGACGTGGCGGGCGCCTTCCACTCCGACGTGATGCGCCCCGCGCAGCAGGCGCTCGCGGACGAACTGCGCGCCGTGCCCATCAGCGCCGCGCGCTACCCCGTGGTGGCCAACGCGACGGCCTCGCCGATGACGCAGCCGGAGGAGGCGCGCGCCGAACTAGCAGAGCAGGTGTGCGCGCCGGTGCTGTGGCAAGCGTCGATGGAATTCATGGCCGCTCAGGGGGCGGCGCGGTTCGTCGAGTTCGGCCCTGGCAAGACGCTGACCGGGTTGGCGCGCAGGATCGTCCCCGGCGCTGCGACGGCCAACGTCGGAGGCCTAGACGAAGCAAGGGCGCTGGCGTAACCTAGCCGCGCCTACCGCGCCCGCGCCCGCACACCCGCTATGCCCGCCAACTCCACAGAAGCGCCCCGCGCCAAGCAGCAAGGCGGCGCGCAACGCCGCGGGCGGGTGCTCGCTCTGCGCGTGTTGTACGAGTGGGACGTTACGCGCCACGACTGGCGCACCTCGTTGGAGCGGCAGTGCGCGTCCACGCGGTGGTCGGCGCAGTCGGCGCCCTTTGCCGAGCGGCGGCTGGAGGGCGTGCTGAGCCGCCTCCCGGAGATTGACGAGGCCATCGCGCGCCTTGCCCCGGCGTGGCCAGTCGAACAACTGGCGGTGGTCGACCGCAACGTGCTACGGCTGGCGCTGTACGAGCTTTGGAGCGGAGACACGCCCGAGCGCGTCGTGATAAACGAAGCGGTGGAGTTGGCGAAGACCTACGGCAGCGAGGCGTCGCCGCGCTTCATCAACGGCGTGCTGGGCAGCGCTGTGGAAGCGCAGCCCGCCGCCCCAGACACCTAGCGAACCAGGAGAAGCGCATGGCCACGGTATTCGAACGAGTGCGGAGCGTCGTCGTAGACCGCCTGGGAGCGGACGAGGGGGCGGTTACCCCCGAGGCCTCCTTCGTGGACGACCTCAACGC
>JAPPFU010000042.1 GCA_028875085.1 Chloroflexota bacterium | reverse complement strand
GTGGGGGATACCCCCACGCCCCCAGCCGAGGGGCTGGCCGCCCCTCGGCACACCCTGCGTGAAGAGGCCCGGGATTACGCAAAGGTCTCCCCTCGCGGGAATGGTGGAGAAGGGCAGGGACGCACTCCCCCCCTCTACACCGCTTCGCAGGCCAGCGTTACCCAATCGCCGTCCGTGAACCGCTCCGTTACGCGGAGGGCGTTGGCGGCGAAGGCGCGCTCCACGTCGGGGGCGTGGCCGGCGAGGATGCCGGACGCGGCTAGGCGGCCTCCACCGCGCAGCGCCGCGCGCAGATGCGGAGCGAGGCTCACCAGTGCCGCGCCCGCGATGTTCGCCAGAACCAGGTCGAAGGCACCGGGGGCGGCGCGCGGGTGGGGAAGCGAGCCGTTAAGCACGGACGCGCGGGCGGCCACGCCGTTGGCGCGCAGGTTGGCGCGCGCCGTCTTGACCGCCACCGGGTCGACGTCGAGGCCGACGGCGCGGTCGGCGCCCAGTTTGAGCGCCGCAACCATCAGGATGGCCGACCCCGCTCCCACGTCCAGCACGCGAGCGCCAGGCGCGGCGAACCGCTCGACGCACTCCAGCATGCGGCGCGTGGTCGGGTGGTGGCCCGTGCCGAAGGCGAGGCCGGGGTCGATCTCGATGGTTACGTCGTCCGGCGCGGCGGGGGCGTCGTGCCAGGGAGCGCGCACCAGCAGCCGCCGTCCGACACGGAGCGGCGAGAAGTGCGCTTTCCACGCCTCCTCCCACTCCTGTTCGTCGATCTCGCGCTCGGTCAACTCCGGCAGCGGCGTCAGTTGGCGGACGAGGCCGACGCCGATGTGAAGCAGTTCTCGGTTGCGGCGGTAGCGCGGCGAGACGGGGAGGTAGGCGCGCAGCAGGGCGGAGCGTTGCGCCGGGGGGCGCTCGCCCTCGTCGGGGTTGTGGCCCCCCGCCTCCTCAATGACCACGCCGCCGCCCACGTAGCGGCTGAAGAGGCTGGAGATGGGTTCTACATACTCGTGGGGCGCGGCGACGGAGATCTCGAGCCAGCGCGCGTGCTTGGGTTTGCGCGGGGGCACGCGGGCTAGCGCTTGCCGCCGAACCAGCCCGCGCCGTTGCCGTTTGCGCCGAAGGAGTCGCGCAGCTGCTCCATCAGGCGGCGCTGCTCCTTGGACAGTTTCTGCGGCGTCTCGACGCGGGCGCGCGCCACGTAGTCGCCGCGTCCGCCGCCACGCAGCCGGGGGACGCCCATGCCCTTGAAGCGAAACTCGGCGCCAGGCTGCGTGCCTGGGGGAACCTTCACCTTCACGCTGCCCTCTAACGTGGGCACGTCCACCGCGTCGCCCAGCGCCGCCTGTGGGAAGGTGAGGGGCAGGTCGAACAGGATGTCGTTGCCCTCACGCTCGAAGTGCTGATGCGGCGCTATGCGGAGCAGCACGTAGAGGTCGCCCGGGGGCGCGCCGTAGTCGCCCGCGTCGCCCTGGCCGCGCAGGGAGAGGCGCACGCCGCTCTCGACTCCGGCGGGAACGTCCACCTCGATGGGGTGCTCGGAGCGCTCCTTGCGCGTCCCCTTGCAGCGGGAGCAGGGCGTGGCGATGACCTCGCCCATACCGGCGCAGACGTTGCAGCCGGCCTCTTGGACGAACTGGCCGAAGATGCTGCGCTGCACCCTGCGGACGCGCCCGCTGCCGCCGCAGTTGGCGCACTGGGCGGGCGGATGCCCCGGCTCGCTGCCCGAGCCCGCGCAGAGGGCGCAGAGGCGGACGCGGCGGACGCCAAGTTCCTTCTTGGCGCCGAACACAGCCTCTTCGAAGGAGAGGGCAAGGGTGGTCTCGAGGTCGCGGCCTGGCTGCGCGCGGGCGCGGCCCACGCCGCCGAAGAAGGATTCGAAGATGTCGCCGATGCCGCCGAACAGGTCGTTGAGGTCGTCGGCGCCGCGTCCTGCGCCGCCCGCCGCCGAACCGGCGCCGGCGTGGCCGAAGCGGTCGTACCGCCGGCGGCGCTCAGCGTCGCTGAGCACCTGGTACGCCTCGTTTATCTCGCGGAAGCGCTCCCCCGCCTCTTCCGACTTGTTGCGGTCGGGGTGGTGCTCCATCGCCTTGCGGCGGAAGGCGCGGCGCACCTCCTCCTCCGTAGCGGAGCGGGAGACGCCGAGGACTTCGTAGTAGTTGCGTTTGGCGGCCATAGCGTTGTGAGCGCGGCGGGCACACTCGTGGCTACGCTACCACGCGAGCGCGGCGCGCAACAATCCGCCAAGGGCGCGGCGGCGTTAGGCGCCGGGGCCGTCGAGGCTCTCGATGAGGCGCGTCATGAAGGCGGATAGGTAGCGGACGGAGGCGATGGCGCGGGCGTAGTCGAGGCGCGTGGGGCCGATGACGGCCAGCGTGCCCGCGTCGCGCCCGGGTCTGCCGTAGCGCGAGACGATGACACTGTAGGAGCGCATCTGCTCGGAGGCGTTCTCGCCGCCGATGATGACGCGCACCTCGCCCTCCGGCAGGTCTTCCTCCAACGCCTTGCCAACGCGCTCGCGGTCCTCCAGCGTCTCCACCGCCTTGCGGGCGCGGCCGCCGTCGGCGAACTCCGGCTGGGCGAGCATGTGACGCAGGCCGTCGACGTGGAGGCGCTGCGAGAGAGCGCCACTCTCCTCGTCCAGCAAGTGGATGGCCTCTTGCACGATGGCGTCGGCAACGGGGTCGCGCGGCTCGTCGGCCCACAGCGCGCGCATCTCGGAGGCGGATGCGCCCACGAACAGGGCATTGAGGCGGATGGCGATCCGGGTGAGGGCGGGCTGGTCGCCGGGCTGGTCTAGGTGGACG
>JAPPFU010000090.1 GCA_028875085.1 Chloroflexota bacterium | reverse complement strand
CAACCCTGTAACGAACCGCACAGTGGAGGTGTAGTATGAAACGTACCTCACCAGAGCGGCGCGCCTTCTGCGGCAACTGGCGGCGCGGCGGTCGAGGCACGGCTGGCAGCTCGCATACCAGCCACCGTCGGGATTGGGCGCGCGCTTCCGTCTGCAGCGAGGCTGCGAGCACTCGTCGGGCTCCTCGCGCAGGACGGCCTGCGGCACGAAACCCGGCGGAAGCTTGCCGCTCCACTGGGCGATCAGGGTTGAAAGTTCCATGTCGTTCTCCGTTTCAGGGTTGCGACGCGATGTGCGTCGGTCCCGAACGGGCGGCACGCGCGCACAGCCCGGTCACCTCGCGCCAGCGAGGTCGGAGCCCGCGGAGAACCCGCCAGGGTTGACCGGGCGAGCACGCGTGACACGCTGGAACAGCCGACGGACGAAAGCGGTCCCCGGACGGATCGGGCGGGGCGGGAATGCAACGGTCGGGAGGGGTCGCGGCGAGGGAGGGGCCGCGATTCAGCGGAGGCGAGGGCTCTCCGTTGTTGACCGCGCCGCGTCTCCCGGCGCATAGTCGTTGGCGCGCATCAGCCGTAGAACCCGCTGCGCCGGGTTCGCTGCTGAATACAACAGCCCCGCATGGGACTGGGGTAGCTCCCCGGCTCCGGGACGAATAGGCGGCACGTCAACCACGTTCTGCGTGCTGATGCGCAATGGCCCGGCACCACCCGTGGTTGATGCCGGGGACGGTCACCGAGCGGGAGGCGACGGCGATTCAGATTCGCCATGGCCGGCATTGCGGCCGGCGGCGCCTCCCGGAGCACGGAGAAGGCACATGAGGATCCTCGACGACGCGGCCGCCGATGCGGGCGCCCACGAGTTCACGGTGGAATTGCAGCCCGACGACGCTCAAGCGCGCGAGCGGTGGGAGTCCGCGGCGGATAAGGGCGGGCACGGCGTCCCGCACGCCACGGTGCGGTGCGAGGGCGGCAAGGTCGACCCGGCGGCGCTGCGGGCCTCCCTGGAGCGGTTCAACGAAGCGCCGGACGACGGCTGGCGCTGGACGACGGAGGCGCTGGCGGCGCACCTGCTGGACAACCTCTGCGGCGTGGCGCTGGTCGGCTGGCTGGAGCCGCCGAACGCCGGAGACGCGAAGCGGTAGGGCATGGACACCGTGGAAGACCGCCCCGCCCCGCGCATTCGCGAACGATCCGGGAAGGCCGACGAGGGCGCCCTGGACCTACCGCTGCCGCCTGACGGGGCCGAACGTGACGGTCGACGTCGACGCCTTCAGCATCAAGGAAGCTGCGGCGGCTGCGGCGGCGCACTGGGACGTCGAGCGCGGCGTGGTCGAAGTGGAAGGACGGCGCCGGTGGTGGCTGCGCTGGCTGGGCGTCAGCACGCACGACGCGAAGTGGGACGATCCCGCGATGGACCGGGACTGGTGGCTGTGGAGCAAGATCGCGCTGGTCGGCGTGCTCTGCGTCGTCGTGGCGTGGCCGATCGGCACCGGCATCGGCGGCGCGATTCGGGAGCACCGGGAGTTGAGTCTCGAGGTGCAGCGCGCGGAGCTGGAGCGGTTGCAGGCCGAGAACGCCGCCTTGGCGGCTCAGGCCGCGGGGGACGAGGGAGACGGCGGCTAGTCCGGCTTGCGGTCGGATGCAGGCCGCGCTTCCTGTTTCGCCAGGGATCGGCGTATGGTGGCCAGCGTCGCGTCAAGGGCGCGCCCGGCAACGCCGGACGCCCTGCCGGCCCTTTACACGGTTGCGGCTGGACAGGCCCGCGGCGAGCGGCAGACCCGCTAGGCGACGTAGGCGGCCCAGTCCGCCATCAGGACGCGCCGCCGGTCGAACAGGTCGGTGCGGCGGTAGGCGGCCTCCACGCGGTCGCTGTTGACGTGGGCAAGCGCCAGTTCGCAGACCTCGCGCGGCGCGTCCGTGCACTCCGCGGCCCAGTCGCGGAAGCTGGACCGGAACCCGTGCGGCACCGCGCCGATCTTGAGTTCGCGCAGCAGCGTCGGCATGAGCGAGTGGTTGGCCACCTTGCCGGTCGGCGACGGGAACACCGGGTCGTTGCCGAACAGCGCCGTCGCCTCGTCGAGCACTTCGAGCGCCCGGGGCGCGAGCGGCACGCGGTGCTCGCGGCCCGCCTTCATGCGCTCGCCGGGGATGGTCCAGACGGCCCCGGCGCGGTCGATCTCCACCCACCGGGCCCCGCGCACTTCGGCGGAGCGCGCCGCGGTGAGGACGAGGAACTCGAACGCCAGCACGGTGCCGGGGTAGCCCCCGGAGCTGCGAATCCTCGCGAGCGCGGCGCCGACCTGGGCGTGCGGCAGCGCCCGCTGGTGCTTCGTCGCGACGCGGTTGCTGGGCAGCGCGGCTGAGATGGCCTCGCCCGCCGGGTTGTCCGCGCGGTAGCCTTTCGCGACGGCCCATTTCATCACCGCGCCGATGCGTTGCCGCACGCGCTGGGCCGTGATGCGCTTGGTCGACCAGATCGGCAGGAGGACGGTCATGACGTGATCGGCGGTGATGGCGTCGACGCGCCGCCCGCCCAGTTTCGGCATCGCGTAGTCCCGCAGGCTGGCGCGCCACTCGCGCTCGTTCCTGGGGTCTTTCCAGTGACCGGCGTGGATGGCAATGACGGTCTCGCACGCCTGGTCGAAGGTCGGCACGCGCCTAACGCGGCGCCGCGGGTCGCGTCCCTGGGCGACGGCGCGGGCGATTTCGAGCGCCTTGTCGCGGGCACCCGCGAGCGTCACCAGCGGGTAGGCCCCAAGGCCGATGCTAGTGGTCCTGCCGCCAGGGCGGATGGCCTGGGCCCAGGAC
>JAPPFU010000011.1 GCA_028875085.1 Chloroflexota bacterium | reverse complement strand
CGACAGCACCGGTACCCGCGACGGCTGCCCCCGCTCGCCCGTCAGGATGCGCCGCACCAACGCCTGCCCCAGCGACCCCGTGCCGCCGGTAACCAGCACCCGCTTGCCCTCGAGGAACGTCATACGCGCGCTCCCGCGTAGGCCGCGTCCTCAGCCGCCATCGCCTCGACCATCTCCGCCCACGACGGCGCGCGGAACCCCGTCGCCGCCGCGAACGCGCGCCCGTCCAGGCTCCTGTCGATGACTACCTCGTCGTCCCGTTCGACCTCCACGTCTGCGCCGTAGGCGTCGTTCAGGAGCGTCAGCAGCGCGTGCTTGTCGATGCGTTCGGCCGCCACGTGATGGAGTCCCGACAGATCGGGCCGGCGTTCGAGGATATCGGCGATGAGCGCCGCGAGGACGCCCGTCGATAGCCCGCTGAAGAAGGCGCGGGAGAAGCCGCGCACGCGCCCGCCGCGATTCGAGAGGAACCACTCCACCAGGCCGTGCGCCGTGTCCAACTCGCGCCCCACGATGGAGGTCCGCAGCGTCAGCGCCTCGCCCCCCGGCTCGCCAAGCAACTTCGTCCGCCCGTACAGGTCGATCGGGTCGGGTTCGTCCGTCTCGGAGTAGCCCCCCGTGCGTCCGGAGAAGACGCAATCGGTGCTGACGTGCGCGAGTTTCGCGCCGGCGGCCTCGCACGCTGTGGCCAGGCGGTGGGGAAAGAGCGCGTTCACCTCGATGGAGGCGATGGCGTCGCCGGCTGCGGCAGCCTGCTTCACCACCCCGGCGGCGTTCACGACGAAGCGCGGACGGAACTCGGCCAGCGCCCGCTCCACCGTATCGAAGCGCCGCGCGTCCACGCCCTCGATAGCCTGCTCCCGCGCCCTCGGGCCGACGCGCTCGAAGGCGGGGCGCCACGCGCGGACGGCGGCCCGCGTCTCGAACTGCGCGTCCAGCGCCCGCCACACCTGATGGCCGAGCATCCCGCCGCCGCCGATCACCAGCACGCGCTCCGTCATCGCGCCGCCGCCTGCGCCGCCTCGCGTCGCGCCCAATCGAGGTAGCGCGCGACGCCCTCCTCGATGCCCACCGCCGCCTCGAAACCCAGCTCGCGCCGTGCCTTGGCGGTGTCGGCCAGGCTGTCGCGCACGTCGCCCGGGCGCGGCGCCTCGTATGCAACGCGCGCGTCCACGCCGCTCGCCTCGCGCAGCAGCCCAACGAGCCGGTTAACCGAGATCGCTTTGCCGGAGGCGACGTTGAACACGCCCGACGGCGCCCCCAGCGCGGCGGCTAGCAGGTTCGCGCGCGCCACGTCGTCCACGTAGACGAAGTCGCGCGTCTGCTCGCCGTCGTCGAACACCGTCAGCGGCTCGCCCGCCAGCATGCGGAAGACGAAGATGGGGAGCACGCTGCCGTAGGCGTCGGAGCGCTGGCCCGGGCCGTACACGTTGAAGTAGCGCAGGCAAGCGACCTCCAGGTCATGCAGCCCGTGGTAGACCAGCGCCATCTTCTCCGCCGCCAACTTACTCACGCCGTAAGGCGAGATGGGCCGCGCCGGGTGCTCTTCGGTGACGGGCAGTTGCTCCACCTCGCCCAGCACACCCACCGACGACGAGAGCACCACCTTGCGCGCACCGCCGCGCCGCGCCGCCTCCAGCACGTTCAGCGTGCCGAGCAGGTTCACCGAGGCATCGGCGCGCGGGTCGTCGATGGAGCGCTTGTTGCCCACCGACGCGGCCAGGTGAAAGACGACCTCAGCTCCCTCGCACGCCGCGTCCACCGCCCCCCGGTTGCGCACGTCCGCCTCGATCAAGCGCGCCGCGGCGAGGCCGTCCAGGTTCTCGCGGAGCCCGGACGACAGATCGTCGAGCACGGCGGCCTCGTGCCCCGCGTCCACGAGCGCCCTCACGACGCGAGACCCGATGAACCCCGCCCCTCCGGTGACAAGAGCGCGCACGGTGAACCTCCGCCGCCATCATATCGCCCGCTGCGCGCGGGCGCGATTGCCCCCGCCCCTACTCCCTCGCCGGCACGCGCAGCAGCGCCGCGTAGGCGTCCGTGGCGCTGCGCCGGTCGAAGTGCGCGGCGGCGAAGGCGCGCCCCGCCTCGGCCATGCGGCGAGCGCGCTCCGGGTCGGCGCGGAGTGCCAGCGCCGCGTCCGCCAGCCCCTGTGCGTCCCCCGCCTCCACGAACACGCCCGCACCCGACTCCTCCACCAGGCGTTTGAGGTCGGTGGCAGGGTGGGCGGCGCAGACGATGGGGACGCCCGCCGCCATCAGCGCTTGCGCCTTGCCGGGCGTAACGGGCGCCGTAAGCAAGGGGGACAGCGTAACCAACCCCGCGTCCGACGCGCGCAGCATGGCGTAGTAGTCGTCCGGCGCTTGCGGTGGGAGGAGGCGCACGTTGGCCAGGTTTCGCTCGCGCACGGCGCGCTCCACTTCGCCGCGCATCACGCCGTCGCCCGCCAGCGCCCACACCACGGACGAGTCGCTTGTGGTGAGCGCCGCCGCCTCGACCACCGTCTGCAAGTCCTGCGCGAAGCCCATCGTTCCCGCGAATGTGACGAGGAACGCGCCGCCGAGGCCGTGCCGCGCGCGCCATCCCTCGGCGTCCGCGCCCGCCCCCGCCTCCAAGTCTGCCCAGTTGTAGACGACGTGGACGCGCTCCGGCGGCGCTCCCTTAGCGATGAGATAGTCGCACGCGCCGGGAGAGTGGACGATGAGCGCCGCCGCCTTGCGGTAGAGGAGTAACTCGAGACGTTCCGCAAGCCGGAGCATCGGCCCGCGCCCCATCAGCCCTAACTCGACGGCGGTGGGCGGATAGAGGTCTTGGACGTTGGCGATCAGCGGACA
>JAPPFU010000244.1 GCA_028875085.1 Chloroflexota bacterium | reverse complement strand
GAACCTGTGACCTAGCGCTTATGAAGCGCCCGCTCTGCCGCTGAGCTACGTTGCCGCCTCGCGCGGGAGAGCCAGCCGCTCCATCCCGCGCAGCCGAACTAGCATAGCCAACGCGCCCGCCTCCCGCAACGCAGCCCGCGCGGCGTCCTGCACCGTCATTCCCGCGAAAGCGGGATTCTCGTCTCGATTCTGGCCGCGCAGCGCAGGGGTGCTTTTGCTACCATGCGCGCAGGAGGCGGCGATTCGCGTATGGCTCGACTCAAAGGCAGTCAGGCACTCTTCCGCTCCTTGCAAGCGCAGGGGGTCGAGGTCGTGTTCGGCCTCATCGGTGCGCACACGATGGAACTGTTCGACGCACTCTACGACTTCCAAGACTCCATCCGCCTCATCACCACCCGCGACGAACGCGCAGCCGCGCTCATGGCCGACGGCTACGGACGCGCCACCGGCAAGCCGGGCGTCTGCCTCACCAGCACCGGCCCCGGCGCCGCCAACTCCGTCAGCGGTATGGGCGAGGCCCACTTCTCCTTCTCCCCGCTGCTGAACGTAACCAGCACGGCGGAGGAGCATCTCTACGGGCGCGGACTCGGCGCGAACCACGAGACCGCCGACCAACTGGCCATGCTCGCCACGGTGAGCCAGTGGAGCCATCACGCGGGCGCCCCCGACGCCATCCCCGACGCCGTCTACGAGGCCTTCCGCCGTTTCGCCACCCGGCGCCCTCAGCCCATCGCCATCGAGGTTCCGGCGGACGTGCAAGCGCAGGAGGCGGACGTGGAGATCCCACTCGCCAGCGACTTCCCTCGTCCCCACGCCGACTCCGCCGCCATTGAGCGCGCCGTTGAGTTGCTGTTGGCCGGGCGGCGCGTCGCCATCTGGGCGGGCACCGGCGTAGACCGCGCCGGCGCCTCCGCCGAGCTGCTCGACCTCGCCGAGGCGTTGGGCGTTCCCGTGCTCACTACGCCGGGGGGCAAGGCCGCGATCCCGGCGGAGCACCCGCTGAACGTAGGCCCCCTCGGAGGCCCCGGCGGCGTAACCTCCGCCGACTACCCCATCAAGACCTTCCTTGGCGGCGTGGACACGCTCCTGGTGGTCGGCTCCAGCCTGCGCTACACCTCCACAAAGGCACAGGCGCTCGAACTGCCCCCGACGCTCATCCACGCCGACATCAGCGCCGATCCGATGGGCAAGAACTACGAGCCGGCGGCCGCCCTCGTGGGCGACGCCAAGCCCGTGCTCGCCGCCCTCGCCGACGGCGTGCGCGGCAAGCCGACGCGCCTCGAGCGCGGCTTCGACGCCGAGGCCGCCCGCCTCAAGCAGGCCGTCCACGCCTATCTGTGGAACGCGCACCCGAACCCAATGCGCGTCTTCGCCGCTATCCGCGAGGTCGTCGGGCCGGAGGCAATCTTCACCGGCGACGCATCCATCGGCGCGGTGCGCGCCAACGTCTGCCTCCCCGTCCATCAGCCGCGCACCTACCTGCCCCCCGTCTGGGGCGGGCTGGGATTCGCCTTCCCCGCCGCTATGGGCGTCAAGGCCGGAGTTCCCGACCGCCCGGCGGTGTGCGTTACGGGAGACGGCGGCTTCCAGTTCAACGCACAGGAACTCGGCACGTGCGTGCAGTACGGCCTGAACCCCATCGTGCTCGTGTTCAACGACGACGCGTGGGGCTCGACGCGCATGCGCCAGCGGGCGGGCTACGCCGAACGCTACATCGGCACCGACCTGCGCAATCCCGACTTCGCCAAACTGGCGGAGGCGTTCGGAGCGATCGGCGCGCGAGCGTCAACCCTCGCTGAGCTGACGCCCGCGTTGGAGGCGGCGCTCGCCTCTCCGACGACCACGCTCATCGATATCGCCACGCCGAACGGCTTCGACAACTTCGCGTAGAGGCTTGCCATGAGCACCGCCAACGAGCAGCCGCAACCCGTCCCGCGCAGGGAGAAAGTCGGCATCGCCAGTGGCCCCACCTACGCCTCCGCCGCTACCGGCCTGCCCAACTACTGGTACCCGGTCATGGCGCGCTACTCCCTCGGCAAGCGCCCCAAGCCGTACACCTTGCTCGGCCAAAACCTGATGCTCGTGCGCCGCCAGGGCCGCGCCTACGCCATCGAGAACCGCTGCCCCCATCGCGGCATCCCCTTGCACCAGGGCAAGTTCGAGTTCGAGGGCACCATCAGCTGCATCTACCACGGGTGGACGTTCGACCTCGCCACGGGCGATCTGCTCGCCGCGCTCCCCGACGGCCCCGACTCGCCGATGCCCGGGCGCTCCGTAACGAAGATTAAGGCGTACCCGGTGGAGGAGCGCGCAGGCCTCGTGTGGGTGTGGATGGGCGACGGCCCGCCGATGGTTCCCGTGGAGGAGGACATCCCCGAGGAGATGCTGCGCGGCGACATGCACATCATGCCCTGGTTCCACGTCCGTTACGGCAACTGGCGCTTCGGCGTCGAGAACGCCATCGACGAAGCGCACGCCCGCTTCCTCCACCGCGACTCCATCCTCCGCGCATGGCGCCAGCGCGCCGCTTGGACGGACGTGCGCATCCTCGAGACGCCGGACAAGAAGTGGATCTACCGCGAGCAGCTCTCCGAGCAGACCTACGCCTTCTACCCCAAACTCGGCGTATGGCCCAGGTGGCGCTTCTGGAGGCCGCCCGAGGGCAAGATCAACAGCCCCGTCTCCAAGCGCACCCGCCGCATGGAGTTGTCCACCATCCCCGAGGGCGCCAGGCGCGGCAGCACGCGCCTGCCCTGCATCTTCCGCCCCGCCTCTTACATCGCCGCTCCCACGCTGAGCTACGAGTGGCACATCCCGGTGGACGAGGAGCACACCCTCTATCTCC
>JAPPFU010000061.1 GCA_028875085.1 Chloroflexota bacterium | reverse complement strand
GAGGGGGCGGCGTGAGCGCGTACCTCCGCGCGGCCATGGCCGTGTATCTCAAGGACGTGCGGAGCGAGGCGCGGACGCGCGAGTCGGTCGCCTTAGTGCTGGTCTTCGCCATACTGGCGGCCTTCATCTTCAACTTCGCCTTCGATCCGAACCCGCGAGTGCTGGCGGCGGTCGGGCCGGGCATCGTCTGGGTGGCGTATCTGTTCGCGGGGATGCTCGGCCTGAGCCGTGGGTTCGCGCAGGAGAAGGAGCGGGGGACGCTGGACGGCCTGCTGCTGGCGCCGGTGGGGCGGGACGCGCTCTACGCGGGCAAGATGCTATCAACGCTGACGCTGCTGCTGACGGTCGAGGCGCTGATGCTGCCGGTCTTCGCCGCGCTGTACGACCTGCCCGTGCTGGACGCGCGGTTCGTGGGCTTGGCGGCGCTCGCCACCGTGGGCTACGCGGCGGCGGGGACGCTGTTCTCGGCCATCGCGGCGCACACACGGGCGCGGGAGGCGCTGCTGCCGTTGCTGTTCCTGCCCGCCGTTCTGCCCCTGGTCATCGGTGCGGTGGCGGGGACGGCAGCCATCTTCGACGGAGAGGGATGGAGCGAATACGGGAGGTGGATCCAGTTGATTGCGGTTTACGATGTCTTGCTGATTGGTGTATCATCCTTGACGTTCGAGTACGTGCTGGAGGACTGAGGCCGCGAGGCCTCGGCGCGAAGGCAGAGGAGGCATGCGATGCAGAAGGCACTGACGGCGGCGCGGCTGCCGATGGCGGGAGTGGGCACGGGGAAGGCGCTGTTCCTCGCGCTGATGGCGGCGCTGTGGGTCGTCAACCTGTACATGATCTTCATCTGGACGCCGACCGACCAGGTGATGGGCGTCGTCCAGCGCATCTTCTACATCCACGTGCCTCCGCTCTGGATGGGGTTCGTCGCCTTCTTGATGGTCTTCATCGCCAGCGCCGCCTACCTCTGGAAGGGGGACGCTAAGTGGGACCACCGCGCCTACGCCGCCGCCGAGGCGGGGGTCGTCTTCCTCACCATCGGCGCAGTCGGCGGGATGATCTGGGCCAAGCCCGTCTGGGGCGTTTGGTGGACGTGGGACCCGAAGCTGACCACCACCTTCATCCTCTGGGTTACCTACATGGGCTACCTGATGGTGCGCGCCTACGCGCCGAACACCCGCCAGGGAGCGCGCTGGGCCGCGGTCGTCGGCATGGTGGGCTTCATCAACGTGCCCATCGTCTACATGGCGGCAGTCTGGTGGCGGACGCTGCATCCCGGAATGGTTACGGGCCCGCTGGCGGCCGGGGGCGCCCTCGAGCCGATGATGCGCGTAACCCTCTACTTCTCCGTGCTAGTGTTCGCGCTGCTGTTCGCCTACATGGTGCGCGAGCGCATCATGCAGCGCGAGTCGGAAGCCGCCATCGAGGAGCTCCGCTCGGAGACGTCGTGATCGGGCGCGCGCTGTTGCGGACGGCGCTCGGAGCGCTGCTCGCCTGCGGCGCGCTGGCGACGGGGGCGGTCGTCTTGGCCGCCCCGTTGGGCCAGGAGAGCGGCGGCGGGAGCAACATGGGCTACCTGTTCGCGGGCTTCGCCGTCGTCTGGGTGGGCGTCATCGTCTACCTCTTCTCCATCAGCAAGCGCGACCAGTCGCTGCGCCGCGAGTTGGACGACGTGCGCCAGCGGGTGGCCGACCGCGAGAAGGAGGCGCAGCCCTAGTCCCTCCCGCCTAATGCGGGCGAGGGGCGGGGCATCGCGCAAGCGGCGTGCAGTACACCCCGGCAGAGCAGCCAGTAGCCGGGGCGCACGCGCCCTCCGGCCTCACTACGCGCACAAAGTTGCTAGTCGTCGGCCTGCTCGCGGCCGTCGCCTTCGGCTACTTCGGGTTCGTCGCCTTCCAGAGCGCCACCGCCTACTACCTGACCGTTGACGAGGTGATCGAGCGCGGTCCCAACGGCGTTCCCGCGTCGCTCCAGGTCAAGGGCACGCTCGTCCCCGACACCTTCTCGCGCGCGGGCGCCGACGGCGAGCCGACCACCATGGCCGTCTTCGTGCTCGAAGAGAACGGCGCGCAACTCGACGCCACCTACGAGGGCGCGCTGCCAGACCTCTTCTTCAATCCACACTCGGAGATCGTCCTCAGCGGAACCTACCGGGCGGACGGGGTGTTCGACGCCGAGCGCATCCTGGTCAAGTGCCCCTCCAAGTACCAGTCGCTGGAGGGCGACCCGCCGCCGGACTACGCCGCTCCCGCCGCCTAGCGCCGTGGGCGCCAACCCGCCCCCGCAAACCCACGCGCCGGGCCGCCGCCGCGCCCTCGACGAGGCGTGGCTCGCCTATCTGCGCTCCGCACCCTTCGACCCGTCCTCGCTGACCGCGCCGCCCGGCTTGGCCGAGGGCGTGCGCCTCTTCAACGAGGGGCGTTACCTCGACGCGCACGAGGCGTGGGAGACGGCGTGGCGCGAGACGCCTTACCCTGGCAAGTTGCTGCTGCTCGCGCTGGCGAAGATTGCGGCGGGGTTGGCGCATCGGGGCGGCGCGGGCGCGGCGTCGCGCGTAACCGCCGACGGCCTGCGCTTCCTCGCTCCGTTCGAGCCGGCGTGTATGGGGGTGGACATCGCGTCGCTGCGCGTGGCCCTGGCAGGCGGCGCCGCCCCGCCGCCCCGTATCGCGTACGGGGCAGGCTTTTCGCGGGAATGACGGAGGGGGAAGCGGGAGAGGGTCGCGCGTACCCAGGTGGGCGTGGAACTAGCGAGGCACCTTGAAGCGGGTGCGCTTGTTGGGGCTTTTGCGGAAGCCCTCGAGCAGGTTTGTCACCTTCTCCTTGACGCGCCGGTTTTCGGGCGTGCCCTCTTGGAG
>JAPPFU010000055.1 GCA_028875085.1 Chloroflexota bacterium | reverse complement strand
GTGGACGACAGCGCCACGGTCTACACCTTCACCCTGCGCGACGGGATCGCATTCCACGATGGGCGCCCCATCACTGCCCACGACTTCAAGTACTCCATCGAACGCGCCGCCGAACCGGAACTCCACAGCGACACCGCGCCCCTCTACCTCGGCGACATCGTCGGCATGCACGAGCGCCTCGAGGGGGAGGCTTCCGAGGTCTCCGGCGTGGAAGTGGTGGACGCACGGACACTCCGCATCACCATCGACGCGCCCAAGCAATACTTCCTCGCTAAGCTCACCTACCCTGTCGCCGCCGCCGTAGACCGAGAGACCGTCGAAGGCGGGAGCGAGGAGTGGTGGCTCGACGCCCCCATCAACGGCTCGGGCGCCTACAAGTTGATGCTGTGGGAGGAGGGCGAGGCCGTCGTGCTGGAGCGCAACGACGACTACCACACGCCCGCCGACCTCGAGTACTTCGTTTCTCCCAACACGGCGCTCCCAGGCGCCTCCGCGCTCGGCATGTACCACTCCTACGCCTGGGACGCTGTCTCCGTCGGACTAGGCTCTCTCGACTTCGTCCGCGAAACCCCTGTCCTCAACGCCGAATTTCAAGAGTTCGACCAGCTCACCACCTACTTCGTCGTGCTGGACAACACCCTCCCGCCCTTCGACGACCTCAACGTCCGCCGCGCGTTCAGCATGGCGCTCGACCGCGAGGCGCTTATCGAGGAGGTCTACGGCGGCGGCGTCACGCTCGCCCGTGGCCTCCTCCCGCCCGGCATGCCCGGCTACTCCGCCTTCCTGCGCGGCATCCGCTACGACCCGGAGGCTGCGCGGCAGGCTCTCGCCAGGTCCGCCTACGCCGACGACTTCCCGCCCACTACCTTCTCCGCGCTCGACGACGGCGGCGAAGCGCCCCCGAGCATCCAATTCATGCTGGCGGCGTGGGAGGAGGTTCTGGGCATCGAAGTGGGCGTCGACCTCATCAATCCCGAGGTCTACTCCTACGAACTCGAATCGGTGGCCAAGCACCTCTTCACCTACGGCTGGGTAGCCGACTACCCCGACCCCGAGAACTTCCTCGACCTCCTGCTCCATTCGTCCGCCCACGACGCGCGCTACGCCAATCCCACCTTCGACCGCCTCGTCGAGCAAGCCCGCGTGGAGACCGACCGCGAGAGGCGACTCGCTCTCTATCACCAGGCCGAGCAACTGCTCATCGACGACGCGGGCATCATCCCCCTCTTCCACGTCAAGGACTACGCCCTGGTCGCGCCCTACGTGCGCGGCTTTGACGTGACGGTGGTGGGGCAGCCGGACATCAGGGCAATCACGCTAGGCGCCATCGCGCGGTAGCCGGGGCGAGGGAGGGGCGGGGCTTGCTCCTGCCCTACCCTACCCCCGTGAAGGCCACGCGGCCTGTGGTAGCCTCCTCTCCTATTCGCCATCGGAGGAGGACGCATGAGCATCACACTCGCGGAGGCGCAGAAGGCCATCGCGGCAAGCATCGCCAAGGCGGAGGAACTCGGCGTCAAGGTGGGCGTCGCCGTCGTCGACGACCAAGCGCGCGTCGTTGCCGTCGCCCGCATGGACGACGCGAACTTCACCTTCCTCCCGGAGGCCGCCGTCGGCAAGGCGATGGCGACGGTGTTGTGGAACGGCCAGCCGAGCGGCGTTCTGCAAGAGCGCGCGAACGTCCCCATCTTCCAAGCGGTGAAGGACTTGCACGGCGGGCGCGTCATCTACCAGCAGGGCGCGGTTCCGGTTATGCGTGGCGGCAAGACGGTCGGCGCCATAGGCGCAGGGGGCGCGTCCGCGCAGATAGACGAGGACATCTCGGCGGCGGGCGCAGCTGCCATCGACGACTAGCGCGCCCGCGTTGACCTGGCGCGTTAGCGTAGTATCGTATCGGCAGCGCTCGCCTGCGGAGCGCAAGACCACTTCAGGAGAACGAGACTATGGCCACAGCCACGCTTACCGAAGCGGCGACCAGCAAGTACGCGGAGACGGGCGCCGTCTCCAACAACATCCGCGTGCACTACAACGAGGCCGGAACCGGCGACCCCGTGATCTTCCTGCACGGGAGCGGGCCGGGCGCGTCGTCGTGGAGCAACTTCGCCAGGAACGTCGGCGTCTTCTCGGAGCGCTACCGCTGCCTGCTGATGGACCAGCCCGGCTACAGCAAGACGGACACGGTGGTCATCGGCCCCGGCGAGACGCGCTCGCAGGTGAACGGCAACGCGGTCGTCGGCCTGATGGACGCGCTCGGCCTCGAGAAGGCCAGCATGGTCGGCAACTCGATGGGCGGCGCCACTGCCCTCAACGTCGCCGTCGACTTCCCCGACCGCGTCGACAAGTTGGTGCTGATGGGCTCCGGCTCCGGCGGCGGGGCGAACATCTTCAGCCAGTCGCCCACCGAGGGCAGCAAGGTGCTGAGCGAGGTGTTCGACGACCCCTCCGTCGCGGGATTCCGCAAACTCATCAACATCATGCTCTACGACGGCTCGCAGGTGCCGGACGAAGTGCTGGAGCAGCGCTACCAGGCCACGGTCGGCAACATGGCGCACGTGGACGCACGCGCCAAGTCGAACACGGCGATGCGCGACATCAGCGCCCAGATCCCCGGCATCGCGGCGCCGACGCTCATCGTCCACGGCCTGCAAGACCGCGTGGTGCCGTTCGAGAACAGCCTGCGCCTGCTGGCGGCAATCCCCAACTCGCGCCTCGTCGCCTTCCAGCAGTGCGGGCACTGGGCGCAGTACGAGCACGCCGAGGAGTTCAACCGCATCGTGCTCGACTTCCTCGACAACAACTAAGAGCGGGGCAGGGGGGGCCCCGCGGGGGCCCCCACGCAGGACCCCAGGGGCAAGGGGTATTGGGAAG
>JAPPFU010000140.1 GCA_028875085.1 Chloroflexota bacterium | reverse complement strand
CCCGCGTGATGTTCGTCGGCGAGGGCCCCGGCTTCAACGAAGACCGCCAGGGACGGCCATTCGTCGGCGCGGCTGGCCAGTTCCTCAACGAACTGCTCGACTCCATCGGCCTGCGACGCGAGGAGGTCTACATCACCAACATGGTCAAGTGCAGGCCGCCCAACAACCGCGACCCCTTCCCCGGCGAGATCGCGGCGTGCTCCGGCTACCTCGACGAGCAGATAGAGGCGATAGGCCCGGACATCATCGTGCCGTTGGGCCGCCACGCGCTGGCGCGCTGGTTCCCCAAGGAGACCATCAGCAAGTTGCGCGGCATGCCCAAGCGCTTCGGCGACGTTACGGTACTGCCGCTCTACCACCCCGCAGCCGCTCTGCACAACGGCGGCATGCGGCCGGCCATCGTGAACGACTTCCGCAAGATCGGGGAGTTACTCGCGGGCGTCGGCGTGCCCCCGCCTGCCGCCGCCGAGCCGCAACCGGCGGCCTCCCTGCTCGACCAACCCCCGTCCCCGGCCTCCACGCCCGGCGAGCGCCCCGCGCCCGTCGTCCCCCAAGAGCGCAGTGAAACGCAGCAGCTCCACCTCCTCTAGCGCTCGCGCCGCCCCGGTGGCGGGATGACGTCCGCGGGCGCGCCGCTGCGCGTCATCCCCCTCGGCGGTCTGGGCGAGGTCGGCAAGAACATGCTGGCCGTCGAATGCGGCGGCGACATCGTGGTCATCGACGCCGGGGTGATGTTCCCGAAGGCGGACATGCTCGGCGTCGACCTGGTGCTCCCGGACACGACGTATCTGGTCGAGCGCAAGGAACGCGTCCGCGCCATCCTCATCACCCACGGGCACGAGGACCACATCGGCGCGCTGCCCTTTGTATTGCGCGACCTGCCCGTCCCCGTCTACGCGCCGCCGCTCGCTCTGAACCTGATCCGCGTCAAGCTCCAGGAGCACCGCGCCCTCTCCTCCATCAGCCTCAACGAGGCGCTGCCCGGCGACCGAATCGCGCTGGGCGGCATCGAGGCGGAGTATCTGCATATGTGCCACAGCATCCCCGACGCGTGCGCCATCGCGTTGCATATGCCCGCAGGGGTGGTGCTGCACACCGGCGACTTCAAGATCGACCACACGCCCGTTGACGGGCGCCAAGCCGACCTCCAACGCATCGGCGAGTTGGGGCGGGAGGGCGTGCTGCTGCTGCTGTCCGACTCCACCTACGCGGAGCGGCCGGGGCATACGCCGTCGGAGCAGGTCGTCGGTCCGGCGCTGCGCCACGCCTTCGCGGAGGCGCCAGGGCGCGTGCTGGTGGCCACCTTCGCGTCGCTCATCTCCCGCGTCCAGCAGGTGATCGACGCCGCGGTGAGCGACGGGCGCAAGGTGGCCTTCGCCGGGCGCTCGATGACGGACAACGTCGCGATGGGCTTCACCAAGGGCTACCTGCGCGCGCCCAGCGGCACGATAGTCGAACTGCAAGACCTCGACGCGTACCCGCCCTGGGAGCAGACGGTGATGCTGACCGGCGCGCAGGGCGAGCCGATGTCCGTGCTGGTGCGCATCGCCAACCAGCGCCACCGCGACATCAAGGCGCGCGAGGACGACACGGTCATCCTCTCGGCGTCCACGATCCCGGGCAACGAGACCGCCGTCGCCGGGGCGATCGACAACCTCGTGCGGCAGGGGGTGCGCGTGGTTACGGCGCGCTCCGCCCCGGTGCACGTGCACGGCCACGGGAGCCAGGAGGAGTTGAAACTGGTGCTCAGCCTGGTGAAGCCGCGCTACTTCGTGCCGGTGCACGGCGAGTATCGGATGCTGGCCGCGCACGCCGCCTTGGCGGAGGAGGTGGGCGTGGAGCCGGACAACGTGTTCGTGCTGGAGGACGGCGACGTGCTCGAGATGGACGAGGCGGGCGCGGAGGTGGCGGGGCGCGTCCCGGCCGGGCACGTCTACGTGGACGGCGCGGACAGGTTCGACGTGCGGAGCGTGGTGATGCGCGACCGCCAGCGCCTGGGCAGCGAGGGTTTCGTGGTGGTGGTGGTGCCCATCGACGGCGCGACGGGCGGCCTAGCCGGGCCGATCGAGGTGGTTACGCAGGGGTTCGCCGAGCCGGGCCAGGCGGAGGAGCTCAGCCAGCGAGCCTCCGATCTGCTAGCCAACTCACTGGCGAACGGTGCGGGCGGGCGCCTAGAATTGGGGGAAGTGGACCGACTCGCGCGCGAGACCCTCGGCGCATACTTCCATCAGGAGACGGGACGGCGCCCGATGATCATCCCGGCGCCGGTGGAAGTGTGATTCGAATCGGCGCGGCGTCCTAGAGCGCCAAGCGCCGCCGCCGGAGCGCTCCGCGCAGGCGGGAGCACGGCCCACGCCGAACCTATGAAGGCACTGCGCGCCATCGGCATCGTTAGGTTCTCGGCCGCCCTCATCATCCTCGCGGCCATCGCCGTCGGCCTCACGCAGCCCGCTTGGGCCATCGACCCGCTACGCGACGCGACGGAGAGCGCCTTCGCCTGGGCGGGCGCAGGCGTGTTCACCTTCGGTGTCTGGGCGGTGGTCGTAGTCGTGATGCTGCGCTACTTCCCGCGCCGGCTGCTGCGGAAGTGGCGATGGACGGTGGGCGCGGCGTTCCTGTTCGTCAGCGCGCAGCTGGCGATGACCTCCTTCGAAGCTCAGCTGCCGTTCATCGGCACGGCCAACCTGGGCGGCGAAGTAGGCGGCGACCTGTCCGCCCACAACGCGATCATCGCTTGGGCGGGCGCCGCCGCCGCGTTCGCCGCGGCTGCGTGGACGCTGCACCCGGTGCTCTCGCGGCGCGTGGCCAAGCACTCCGCCAAGGGCGCCGCCGTCGGCAGCGTCTGGACGGCCCGCGCCTCCGAGCGGGCGGGG
>JAPPFU010000067.1 GCA_028875085.1 Chloroflexota bacterium | reverse complement strand
TCCGTACCCACCTTCTACCCCTGGGGGGCGTGGGCGGGGCGGTGCCCGCCCCCCTCCTACACCGCGGCCCCGCCCGGGGGGGGGCGCACGACGGCTGCGGCGATGGCGTGCGTCATGCTGTACTGCGCCTCCGGACTGTTGCGCGGCTCATCGAACGGCACGATGCCCCGCGCCACGTGCATGTAGCCGTAGTCCACCCGCTCCACCGCCTCCGGCTGCACGTCGTGCTCGATGGTCAGCCGCAACGCCGCGCCGATGCCCGCCAGCACCGCGCTATTGCACGGATGCAGCTTGATGCCCACGCCCGGATCCTCCAGGTAGAACCGAGACGTGTCCCGCACCGCCGCCGTGGTCAACTCCGGGCGCACGTTCTCCGCGCCCGCCATCAACGGCCAGAAGCCGTAGCGGTGCTCGAGGATGTCGGGATTGCCCGTGAAGCTGTCCCGCGCCAGTCCTGCGCTGAGCACGCCGTGGAAGGCGGCCATGCCTGTGTGCAGCGCCTTGGTGAACGTACCGAAGTTCGCGCGCATCCCGCCCGCCATCGACGCGGCGATGCCCAGCGTCTGCGCCGTCCGCTCCGCGTCGAACCCCATCACTTTGGCGGCCGCCAGCGCCGCCGACAGCGTGGACAGCGTCCCCGTCGTATGCCAGCCCAGCAGATAGTGCGTGGGCATCACGGCCAGCGCCAACCGCGCCAAGCCCTCGTGCGCGTAGACGAACGCCTCGAGAACGTCCCGCCCCGACGCGCCCGTCTCCTCCGCCACCGCCAGCAGCGCCGGAACTGCCGAGCCGCTCGAGTGGGCCACCGTCAGGAACGAAGTGTCGTCGTAGTCGAGCGTGTGCGCGCTCACCCCGTTGGCGAAGGCGGCCACGGCGGGCGCCCACCGGTGGGAAGCGCCGAGCACGTGCGCGTCTCCGCCCGTCGCGCCCAGACGCTCCGCATAGCCCGTCGCGATCCGCGCCGCCGGCAGCAGCGTGCCCGCCACCGCCACGCCGAGGGTGTCCAAGAACAGCAGTTTGGCGAATTCGCGGACGCCCTCCGGGACATCCTCCAGCCTACCCTCGGCAACGTAGCGTGCAACGTCGGCAGTCGCGCCCATACACTCAACTCCCCCTGCTCACGAATGCGCCCGCGGCGCGCGGTCAACGCGTCGGCGGGCGCGCCCCAGCATAGCAGCACGAACCCAGAGCAGAGACTTTCCCGTAACTCGCGCCTCCTTACGCGGGGAGTGTGGAGGGGCGGCCAGCCCCTCCGCTGGGGGCGTGGGGGTATCCCTCACATAGAAGTTTCTTTATTTCTTATGGGGTGGGGGGCGGGGTGGAGAATGAGGAAATTCCCCCCGTTTGACGCTCCCCGCCCGCCCCGCTAGCCTGAACCGCGCATCACACGGGAGGAGCCGCATGCCGGACGCCGACGCTACCGAATCCACCATCCGCCGCCTGTTCGACGCCTTCAACCGCCGCGACGCCGAGGCCACCGGCGCCCTGCACGCGCCCGACTCCGTCGTCTACGATCCCAGCTTCCCCGAACCGCTTCGCGGGCGGCAGGCGATCCAGGACGAGGCGGCGGCATGGTTCACCGCCGCGCCCGACACCACCATGGAGGCGCTGCGCTTCTGGGCGAACGAGACCGGCGTCGCCGCCGAGGTGCGCATCACCGGCCACCAGACCGGGCCGCTGGGCGACCTGCCGCCGACCGGCAGCGCCTTTGAGCAATGGGCCGTCGCCACATGGCGCGTCAACGCCGGCGGCCTGATCACCGAGGAAGTCCGCTACTACTCCCCCGCCGCCATCCAATCCCAACTCACCCCCAACCCCTAACTCCACCCTTCATCTTCCATTCCGTAGGGACAGGTTTGAAACCTGTCTTCTGCATGACCAACATAACCAACGCAGGGCGCGCGCCCGTTCGCCCTGAGGGGAATCGAGGGGCAGACGGGGGGCGCGAGAGCGGGCCAGGGTGCCCACAAGGGGCGCCCCTACGGGGGGATGGGGGCGTTAGGCCGGAACCGGGCGGCGGCTCTTGGGCACGGGGACGGGATTGCCGAACTCGATGGCCGTCTCGACCCACAGATCGATAGCCTCGGCGATGTTCTCGGCCGCCGCTTGCCGCGTAGCGCCGTGGGTGATGCATCCGGCCAACTCCGGCGCCTCGGCCACGAAGACCCCGTCCTCGTCGCTCCAGTAGATGATGACTTCGTACTTGTCCATTGGCTCCACCGCTAGAGGCCGTATTTTATCATGACCTCCTGCACCTGGCGAACCTGGTAGGGCTTGGCACGGCTGCCGTCGCGCTGTAGCACCAGCAACTCCCGAACCCCCTCTTTCGCGAATATGTGATGACTCCCCCGTATCCGTTCGGCGAACCCTAAACGAATCGGAAGCCGCCGAAGGTCGTCGAACCGGATGTTCGCATCGGACCGGCCGCTCAGAACACGCTCGCGCACTTTATCATTCATCGTTGCCTCCTATGGCTTGCCCAATATAAGGCCGTGTAGCCGACGATGGCGAAGTTCGCCATAATGGCTGTCGCCCCTTGGCTCTCTACATTATACCGACGCTAGCGCTATATTGGCCTCCCGGGGATAGCAGTTTGCTTTCGCGCCTTGACCCGCCCGCGCCGAGGCACCTCCCTCCTCTTCCCTATGGGGAGTCCAGAGGGGCGCTGCCCCTCTGGTGGGGGTGTGAGGGTATCCCCCACAAAAGGTTTTTTATTTTCTCCGGGTAAGGGGCGGGGAGACACGGCACGAGCGTCTCTTCCCGCGGGGAACGCCGAGGGGCGGCCAGCCCCTCGGCTGGGGGCGCGGGGGGCCCCCCCGTTTTACCGGCCCCCCCCCCCCCAAAAGCCCCCCCCCAAAAACGGGGGGGGGGGCCGAATT
>JAPPFU010000269.1 GCA_028875085.1 Chloroflexota bacterium | reverse complement strand
CTGACGGGCCGGGGCGGCTACGTCTTGAAGAAGTCGAGGCAGACGCGGTCGAATTCCTCGCGGTACTCGACCTGTGCCCAGTGGCCGCACTTGGAGATGACGTACAGCCGCGCGTTCTGGAAGCGCTTGAGCATCAGCAGCCCCACCTCCAGCGCGCCGCCCTTGTCCTCCTGCCCCCACACCAGCAGCGTCGGCGCCGCGTTCTGTTCGAGGTAGGGGTAGTAGTCGATGCGGTGCTGCCTCGCGCGCATCTTCGCCTGCTCCAGCGCGAGGGGCTGGGTGGCGACGTCGAAGCGCTCCTGGATGACGTCCGGCGTGAGCCTGCTGGAGTCGTACACGAGGCTCTTGGCCAGCCGGTCCATCTTCTCGATGGTGGGGCCTTCGCCCGCGTAGAACTTGACGATGTTGTCCAGCGCCTCCTGCGGCGTCGGCTGGAAGAAGACGACGTTCGTCGGCTGCGAGCCGATCATCACCAGGTGCTTGACGCGGTGCGGGTAGTGGACGGCGAGGCCCAGCCCCGCTTGCCCGCCCATCGAGTTGCCGATGATGTCCGCGCTCTCGATGTTCAGCGCCTCCATGAAGTCGTTGATCACCTTCCCGATCCACCCGATCCACTCCTGGCTCAGCGCCTCCTCCGGGTAGTCGGAGCGCCCCCAGCCGGGCATGTCGAACATGATCATCCGGTTGTTGAGCGCCAGGTCTTGGACGTTGCCCCTGAAGTTGCTCCACGCCGTGGCGCCCGGGCCGCCGCCGTGGATGCAGATGATGGGGTCGCCCTCGCCCACCTCGTTGTAGTGGATGCGGATGCCGCCCGCCACTACCTCGCGGCTGGTCGACTCGTCCGTAACTTCGAGCAGTTCCTGCAAGGTTGCCATGCGCCGCCTCCTCCGATCGCGTCGTTGCGGTGAGCATAGGCAGCGCCGCCGCAAGCGTCAAATGAAGCCCCGTTCGCCCTGAGGGAACTCGAAGGGCGCGCCAGGCGCTATGGTGGCGCCGGAACGGACGGGAAAGGCACGCCCATGTCGCTGAGCATCGTTACGTGGAACACCGAGTGGGCGGCGCCGCGCGCGAAGAGAACGCCGGAGATACTGCGCCGCATCGATGAACGCGCGCCCGACGTCGTCTGCCTAACCGAGGCGCACGAAAGCCTCCTTGCGGCGACCGGTCACGCCATCGCCGCCCAATCCGATTACGGCTACGCGGCCCCGCCGAGCCGCCGCAAGGCGCTGCTCTGGTCGCGGGAACCATGGGAGCGTGTCGATGACGTGGGCGCCGACGCGCTCCCGCCCGGCCGCTTCATCGCCGGCGTAACGCGGACGCCCCTCGGCGAGGTAACCGCCGTCGGCGTCTGCATCCCGTGGCATGGCTCCCGCGCCGAGGCCTACCGTGGCGAGGCCCGCAAGGCGCGATGGGAAGACCACGAGACCTACCTGCGCGCACTGCCGCACGTCCTGAAGGCGCTGCCCGCCCGCCGCCTCATCGTCATGGGCGACTTCAACCAGATAATCGGCCCGGACGCACGCGCCCCGCGCCATCTGCAGGCCGCGCTCCGCGACGCCTTCCCGCCGAACATGACCATCGTAACCGCCGATACGGCCTTCGAGGGCCGCAAGACCATAGACCACGTCGCCCTTAGCGAAGACCTCCGAGCAGACTCGCTCGCCGTCATCACCAACCGCGACGGGGAGCAGACCCTCTCCGACCATTTCGGCGTCGCCGCCCGCGTATCCCTCCGCTCTACTGATCTCCGCTCGTCCTGAGACTCCTTCCCGTTTGCCCTGAGGGAACTCGAAGGGCGCGCGGGGCGGGGCGCATGCCCCCATCCCCAACACGGGAGAGCGTGGGGCGGGTACAATAGGAGCGCCCCGCATCCCCCGCCCAGGAGCGCCCTTCATGGCCATCGCCTCTAACCTTGGCTTTCCCCGCATCGGAGCACGCCGCGAACTGAAGCGGCCGGTCGAGGACTACTGGGCGGGGCGCATCGACGAGGACGCGCTCCACGAAGCCGCCCGTTCCCTTCGGCGCAGCGCGTGGCTGTTCCAGCGTGACGCGGGCATCGACCACATCCCTTCGAATGACTTCTCGCTCTACGACCACGTGCTGGACACGGCGGCCATGCTCGGCGCAGTCCCGGCCCGCTTCGGGCACGGCGAGGGCGCGGTGAGCCTCGAGACCTACTTCGCCATGGCGCGCGGCGCCGCCGACGCTCCCGCCATGGAGATGACCAAGTGGTTCGACACCAACTACCACTACATCGTCCCCGAGTTCGAAGCCGAGCAGACCTTCAGCCTCTCCTCCTCCAAGCATCTCGACCACTACCTCGAGGCGAAGGCGCTCGGCGTGCAGACGCGCCCCGTGCTTCTGGGCCCCATCACCTTCCTGCTCCTCGGCAAGATGCAGGAGCCGGGCCGCGACCGCCTGTCGCTCCTGAGCGGCATTGTGCCGGTGTACGCGGAGGCGCTGCGCCAGCTGAGCGACGCGGGGGCGGAGTGGGTGCAGATGGACGAACCGGCCCTGGGCCTCGCGCTGGACAACCGCGTCCGCGCCGCCCTAGGCCAGGTCTACGCGGCGCTCGCCGCCTCTGCTCCCAATCTCAAGATGCTGGTGGCCGTCTACTTCAGCGGCCTGCGCGAGAACCTCCGCACCGCTCTCGCGCTTCCCGCTGCGGGCATTCACCTCGACCTGGTGCGCGACCCCGGCCAATTGGACGAGGCGCTGCACAAACTCGACGCCGACAAGATGCTCTCCCTCGGCGTGGTGGACGGGCGCAACGTATGGCGCACCGACCTCGAGCATGCGATGGCGCCGTTGGAGCGCGCCGCGTCCGCCCTCGGCGCCGGACGGCTGATGATCGCGCCCTCGTGCTCGTTGCTGCACGCGCCGGTCGACCTCGAGTT
>JAPPFU010000192.1 GCA_028875085.1 Chloroflexota bacterium | reverse complement strand
CCGGGCCGCCGCTCCCCTGGCGCTCCGCATCCTCCAATCCTTCGCCGCGGGCGTACAGGTTGCACATCTCGCGGAAGGCGAGCGGAAAGGCATCGGGGCGGTAGAGCGGCGTGGGCGTGTGGGAGCCGCTGCGCTTGGCGCGGTCTGTGCCGTCGCGCACCATCGCCTTGTCCTGGTCGTTGAAGCGCCCCTTGCGCACCGGACGCGCCCAAAGGTGATAGAGCGCGTTGACCCACGCCCATTGGAGCGGATTGCGCGGCCAGTGGCAGGACACCTGGAAGTATTGGTAGTGATCGGCGTCGATGGCCGTGTACCACTCGAAGTAGATGGCGTCCGGCAGCGGAAAGTTGCGCACGCGCAGGTAGCCGGGCAACCGCATGGCGGTGATGGTCTCTACCCCGTGTTGAAAGCGCTTGGGGTCGGGCAGCGCCTGCTCCATATTGGGGCGGAAGAGGCGCCACGGACGCTTGGGCGGCCACGCGCCCAGGCCGGGGAAGTCGGCGCGGAGAACGGGCGGGCCGACGCGCTCGATGAGGTAGTCGCCGTCCGGCCCCTCCTGTCCCCAGAAGGGGTCTGCGCCCTTGTTGGCGGCGAACAGTTCGACCATCAGCAACGCGAGCGAATCCTTGTGGAGCATCTGGAAGTGGCCGCCGCCGCTGCCCTCGGCGTGGTAGCGCCAGTTGCCGTACACCGTCCGCCGCCGGTATTTCACCATCGCGTCGTCACGCAGCAGCAGGTAGGGGACATCCTCCTCCAACGGAACGGGCGCGCCGCGCCCCATCCACACCCACACGATGCCCTTGCGCTGCTCCGTCGGGAACGTGCGGATACGCACTTTGCCAACCACCGGGCTGTCCGGGCCGTCGGTGAGCGCCGCGACGCACGCGCCGTTGCGCAGGTCGAACGTCCAGCCGTGGAAGCGGCACGCCAGCGTGTCCGTGCCCGGGAACTCGTCCTTGCCGAGCGACATCCGTGCGCCCCGGTGCGGGCATTCGTCCTGCACCGCGTAGATCTTGCGCCCGCGCCGCACGAACGCGATTGGCTCCCCCAGCAGGATCATGCGCGTGGGGTGGCGGCCCACCTCGCGCTCGCCAAGCGCCGGGTACCAGTAGTTCTTGAAGCCGGTTACGGCGCGGTCGTAGGGCAGGGGAGCGTCGGCGGTCATCAGCCCTCCCGCGCGGCGCCTCGCGCACGCTCGTTGGCGTAGGCGATCCAGTCGAGCGGATAGCGGTCGGGACGGTAGAGCGGCGTGGGGGAGTGGTGGCCGCGCCGCTTGGCCAGGTCGGTCGAATCGCGCACCATCGCCTTGTCCTGATCGTTGAAGCGCCCCATCTTCATCGGCCCCCAGTAGGCATGCCACTTGAGACGCGTGATGAGGCGCGAGAGCGGGTTGCGCGGCCAGTGGCACGACGCTTGGAAGTAGACGTATGCGTCGTCGCGGATAGGCACGTACCACTCGTAGTAGAGCGCGCCGACTACGGGAAAGTGGTTGATGCGCAGCAGGCCGGGCAGGCGCACGGCGGCGATGGTGCTCACGCCGTGGACGGAGCGGCCGTAGGGCTGGCTGGCGAAGCGCCACGGACGATTAGGTGGCCACTCGCCCAGGCCGGGGTAAGCGGCCTGACGCGCGAGGCCGCCCGTGCGCTCGACCAGGTAGGGCGGGCCGTCGTCGCCCTCCTCGTCCGTCAGCACGGGCGCGTAGTCCTTGAGGTGTGCGAAGAAGCGGTTGGTGAGTTGGACGAGCGAGTCGCGGTGGAGCATCTGGAAGTGGCCGCCGTCGCCGCTCTCGGCGTGGTAGCGCCAGTTGCCGTACACCACGCGCCGACGGTGCTTCACCAGCGTGTCCTCGCGCAGCAACAGCTTCGGTATGTCCTCCTCCAACGGAACGGGCGCGCCGCGCCCCATCCACACCCACACGATGCCCTTGCGCTGCTCCGTCGGGAAGGTGCGGATGCGCACCTTGCCCACCACCGGGCTGTCCGGGCCGTCCGTCAGCGCCGCGACGCACGCGCCGTTGCGAAGGTCGAATGTCCAGCCGTGGAAGCGGCAGGCGAGCGTGTCCGTGCCCGGGAACTCGTCCTTGCCGAGCGACATCCGCGCGCCCCGATGCGGGCATTCGTCCTGGACGGCGTAGACCTTGCGTCCGCGTCGCACGAACGCGATTGGCTCGCCAAGCAGAATCATGCGCTTGGGGTGGCGGCCCACTTCGCGCTCGCCCAGGGCGGGATACCAGTAGTTCTTGAAGCCGGCTACGGCGCGGTCGTAAGGCGTGGAGGCGAGCGCCTGCGCCCCGTCCGCGCCGTTAGCCTTGTCCGCCGCGTCGTCCATGGGCGGGGTTGTAGCACAAGCGCCGCGCCGCCGCCACTGTGCGCAATCCATGCTTCTCTCCCGTTCGGCTGCCGATGCCCCTCAGGCTGAATGGGGAATAAGAGCGCTCATGCGGCGCGGAAAGCGCAGCAGCCCGCCGATGGCGGGCTGCTGCGATCGGGTCGGCTTGTTGCGTCGGCGCGGCTAGGAGGCGGCGCTGCCGACGGTGTCGAGGATGAGGCGCGTCACGACGTACGGGTCCATGTTGGCGTTGGGACGCCTGTCCTCAAGATAGCCCTTCTGGTCGCGCTCCACCTGCCACGGGATGCGGATGGAGGCGCCCCGGTCGGAGACGCCGTACTTAAAGGTCTTATAGGAAGCGGTCTCGTGGAGTCCGGTCAGGCGCTCCTCGATGCCCGCGCCGTAGTTGGCGATGTGGAGGTCGTGCTTGCCCTTGAGCGCCTCGATGGCGGCCAAGATGGGCGGATAGGACTCGCGCATCGGCTTGGTCGAGAAGTTGGTGTGCGCGCCTGCGCCGTTCCAGTCGCCGCGCGCTTCGCCGGACTAGAGATGATCTTTGGCATCGAGCAGGAGTACACCTTCTTC
>JAPPFU010000032.1 GCA_028875085.1 Chloroflexota bacterium | reverse complement strand
CTCATCGAGTTGGCCATTGACCGTGACGACAGCGGCCCGCGCTGGCCACGCGTGCCGATGGCGGGACAGATCCAGGCACTGCGCGCCGCGCTTGCTGACGAAGGGTAGATACGAGCCTGCGCCACTATTCGGAAATGGCGATCTGCTTGCGGGATAGGTAGCTGGCGAAAGACGCGCAGGCTCCGAACATAAAGAGCGCCTCATCCTGTCCAACGTCGGCTGTCGACCTATCCAATAAGGCATGGCGAATGCCCTGCTCGTCGCTGGTGTAGCCGTAGAGGCTGCTGAGCGCCTGATGTAAGGCGGGGTGCTTCAACAACCCTTTCTTCTTCAACGCTTGCAGCGCATCTCCAAGCGTCTTGGCCTCCGGAGCAATCTGGCGTGCGACGGATTCCACTGCATGGATGCTCTCGCGCACCGCCCCCGGCCAGTCTTGGCCATTGATGCAGTCCACTGCCTTCCGCAAGTGCTCACCCGCAGCGCCATGCCCCGCCTGGCGAATCTGATCGAGCGCAGTTGCGACTGCCTCACCCTCCTCCGGTGTACTGATTGGATAGATTGTAGGAGGAGGTGTCGTGTCCACGCGGTATGCGAGTTGATGTTCTCTGAATGCCGCCGCCATAAGACCAACTAGACTTCTAGGTGTCTGTGGGTGCCTCATGATGAAAGTCAAAAGGTCGAAAACTCTATTGAACGGCTGTGACATGATAAAGGGGCGCAGGATTGAAATCATGGTATTGTATCCGCTTCTCCACTCGTCTAGCGGTTGCATAAGAAATTCACTATATATCGAACGCAGTATGGGATTCATTGTGTAGGATCTCACGAAACCGCCGGTACGATTCAAAGTGCGTTCTACCTGTGCTTCCTCGTACAGTACGTTCCACAAAGCCACCCTGGCCTGTTCGCTGATTTCTTCTAGCTGCAAGAGGTGCGGCAAAGACTCATAGCCCTGCGCCTGCGAGAACGAGAGATATCTCGGATCCACGTTGGTCATCAGGAATACTCCCCTACTCTGCTTCTACGCCGGCCTTTTGGAGTTCGTGGGCGAGTTGGAGGAGCGCCATCGCCACGGCGCGGCCTCGCACCAGGGGGCGGCGCGGCGGGAAGACGTGCTTCTGCACGTCCACGCCGCCGGGGCAGGCGGAGGCGATGAACACGGTGCCGGGCGCCGCGTCCTCGCCTGGCTGAGGGTCGGGGCCGGCGACGCCCGTTACGCCGATGCCGCACTCCGCGCTGAACGCGTTGCGCGCCGCGTTGGCCATCGCCTCCGCCGTCTCCGCCGACACCGCTCCGAACTGCCGTATCGTGTCGGCAGGGACGCCCGCCGCGATCTTCGCCTCGTTGGAGTAGACGACCACGCTCCCGGCGAAGTACTCGGAGGCGCCTGGCGTCTCGGTAATCGCCCCGGACACCAGGCCGCCGGTGAGCGATTCGAGCACGCCGAGGCGGTAGCCGCGCTCGCGCAGCAACTCGCCAACGCGCCCTTGCGGCGTCTCCTCATCCACGCCCCAGAGGTGCGCGCCGAGTATCTGGCGCGCCTCGCGCTCGGCGGCGGCGAGAGTGCGAAGGGCGACCTCTTCGCCAGGCGCGCGGGCGACGGCGCGCAGATAGATGCCGTCGGGCTTGGCGTAGCAGCCGAAGTCCATGCCCTCCGCGTCGTAGAGGTGGGCGCACATCTCGTCCACGGCGGCCTCCGATAGGCCGATGGTCTTGAAGGTGCGCGTGAGGATGACGCTGCCGGTAACGGCCTTCTTTAAGCGCGGCGCAATCTCCGCCGTCCACATGTGCATCAACTCGCCGGGCGGGCCTGGCAGCGTGACGACCGTCTTGCCGTCGCGCCGCGCCCACCACGAGGGGGCGGTGCCCATATCGTTGCGGATAGCCTCGGCGGAGGGGATGACGAGCGTCTGGCGCAGGTTCTGGCGGGGCATCCGGCCGACGCCGCGCCGCGCAAAGTTCTCCTCTAGCCAGCGCACCAGCTCAGGGTCCTCGCTCATCGGCTCGCCGAGCGTCGAGGCGATAGCGTCGCGGGTCAGGTCGTCGAGGGTCGGGCCGAGGCCGCCGATAGTGAAGACGAAGTCGGAGCGCCCCCATGCGCGTTGGACGACCTCGGTAAGTTGCGCCAGGTCGTCGCCGACGATGGTTACGGTGTGGAGGTCGAGGCCCACCTCCGGCATACGGACGGCGAGCCAGCCGGAGTTGGTGTCCTGCGTCTCCCCCATCAGGAGTTCGGAGCCGACGGCGATGATCTCGGCCTTCATAGCGCTAGAGCATAGCACCGCACGAGGGGGCGATGGCGCGATGGGCGGCAGGCTGCTATCGTTAATCGCAGTTCGTCCGGCGCGCGCTGATGGGGCGGACTGACGGAGGAGCCTTGCATCTGGTGATCGACGGCCACGGTTGCGACTACGACCAACTGGCCGACCCTGCCCGCGTCCACGACTTCCTGGACGCCTTCCCCGACGCCATCGGCATGACCAAGATCATGCCGCCATCGGTGCACACCTACCGCGGACCGACGCCGGAGGACTGGGGCGTGTCGGGGTTCGTCATCATCGCGGAGAGCCACATCAGCATGCACACCTTCCCTGACCGTGGCTACGCGAACATCGACGTGTTCTCGTGCAAGGAGTTCGACGCCGAGCGCGCACTGCGCGAGATACGCGCCCTGTTCACAATGCGCGAGGCGAGGCACTGGGTGCTCGACCGCGGCCTGGAGCACCTCGATCCCGCCACGGCGGCGCAGGCAGTAGCCGCCGAGCGAGAGGCGCTGCGGCAGGCGCCCGTCCCCCGCTAGCGGCGCCGTCCCTATGAGCGCTGAAGCGCGCCCGTTCCTCGACCTCGACCCGGCCGAGCACACTCTCGAACGCTCTCGCGTCGTCGTGCTGCCCGTCCCCTACGCGGAGACGGTGTCGTAC
>JAPPFU010000078.1:2634-2922 GCA_028875085.1 Chloroflexota bacterium | reverse complement strand
CGCACCAAGGGCGAGGCCGGCACCGGCGACGTGGTCGAGGCTGTCCGCCACATGCGCACCGTTCAGACCCAGATCCGCGAGGTCGCGGCCATGCCGGAGGATCAGTTGACCGCCTACGCGCGCGACATCGGCGCCTCGCTCGAGTTGGTGCGCCAGGTGCGCGAGCAGCGGCGCATGCCCGTGGTCAACTTCGCGGCGGGGGGGGGGGGCCCCCCCCCCCCCCCCCCCCCGGAGTCGGGGGGGGGGGGCGCCAGCGGCGCGGGGGGGGGGGGGGGGATAAATTAGGGG
>JAPPFU010000078.1:0-2624 GCA_028875085.1 Chloroflexota bacterium | reverse complement strand
CGCCAGGTGCGCGAGCAGCGGCGCATGCCCGTGGTCAACTTCGCGGCCGGCGGCATCGCCACCCCGGCCGACGCCGCGCTGATGATGCAGTTGGGCGTCGATGGCGTCTTCGTCGGGTCGGGCATCTTCAAGTCGGGCGACCCGTCCGGCCGGGCCCGCGCCGTCGTCAAGGCGGTTACGCACTACAACGACCCGGCGGCTATCGCCGATGCGTCCAAGGGGCTGGGCGAGGCGATGGTGGGCATCAGCGCCCGCTCCATCGATTCCCAGGAGCTGCTGGCGACGCGAGGCTGGTAGAAGCGTGAAGCGAACCCCCGTCGTGGGTGTCCTCGCCCTCCAGGGCGACTTTGCCGAGCATGCGGCCCTCCTGCGGTCGCTTGACGCCGCGCCGCGCGAGGTCCGCACGGCCGCCCAACTCGCCGGGGCCGACGCCCTCATCATCCCCGGCGGCGAGAGCACCACGATGGCCACCCTGATGGACATCTTCGACCTGCGCGGCCCCATCACCGACTTTGCCCGCTCTGGACGCCCGCTGTGGGGCACCTGCGCCGGAATGATCCTGCTGGCCGACCGCCTCGTCGAGCCGGCTCCCGAGCCGCTGCGCCTGATGGACATACTTGTCCACCGCAACGCTTTCGGCCGCCAGGTCGACTCCTTCGAGACCGACATCGACTTCGCCGGCATCGACGGCGGCCCGTTGCACGCCGTCTTCATTCGCGCGCCGTGGGTCGCGGAGGTTGGCCCGCAGGTCGAGGTGTTGGCCGCCCTCGACAACGGCGCCGTCGTCGCCGTCCGCCAGGCAAACCTCCTCGCGACCGCTTTCCACCCCGAGCTGACCCCGGACCCACGGGCCCACGCCTACTTCCTAGAGATGGCCCGGGTGGCCGCCGCATGAGCGTCCGCTCGCTCCATCCCCTGGACGCGCCGCGCCAGTTGCTGCCCGGACGCTTGGCCGGAGAGAACCTGGCCGTCGTGCGCGGGCAAGCAGGCCGCCCGCCCGAGCGCCTGACGCCCGCCCGCCTCGTCCGCCGGAGCGCCGCGCCGCGTTCGGCGGGGCGCGCGGTAGTGAGCGTGGACGGCGCCTTGCTCGACGCGCTCGTCGAGGCGCGACCGAGGAGCGGGCCGCGCTCGTGGGAGGTGGCGCGCCTCTTCGCCAAGGACAACGGCGAGCGCCTGCCCGGCGCGCTGTTCGACCTGTGCGCCTCCCGCGTCGCGGAAGGCGGCGGCGAGCGCCTCTTCCTGCGCACGCCGTTGGACGCGGAGGCCGACCAAGCCGCGCAGCGCGCGCAGTTCGCGCGGGCGCATGTCGAAGAGGCATACCGCACGGACAAACCCCTCCGCTTCGGTGCGGGCGGCGCGACCTTGCTGCTGCGCCCGGCGCTTCCGAGCGACGAGCAGGCCCTCTTCCGCCTCTACAACGCCACCGTCCCGGCGAGCGTGCGCTCGGCGGCGGGGCTGACCGTGGAGCAGTGGTGCGATTCCCAAGAGCGTGCCTGGGGCGAGGAGCGCACCTACCTATGGGAGGATGGTGGCCAGATTCGCGGCTGGGTGCGGCTCGCGCACCGAGGAGAGGATCTGATCATCGACGCGCTGCTCCACCCGGACGAAACGGCGGCGGCGCCCGCCCTGGCCGGCGACGCGGCGCGGCTGGCGTGGGGCCACGCGCGGGCGGTGTGGACGGTCGAGGGCTACCAGCCCGCCTTGGCCTTGGCGCTCAAGCGCGCGGGTTGGGAGTCGGGCGCCGCATACAGCGTGTTGGCACGCCCCGTCGCCAAGCGGGTGGACGAACCTGCGCTGGCCCTGGCGCGTGCGTAGCCCCATGCAGACGAATGACGCGCGGAGGCTTTCGACGGATGTCGATCCCGAACTGGCGATGCTGCTGGTGCGCCTCCCCGAGCGCGTCCGCCTGCCCATCGAGGCCGCTCCCGACTGCAACGACCTGCTCGAGGTGGTGCTCGACCTGGGACGCCTGCCGGAGGCGCGCTTCGCCACGCGCGCGCTCTACCTGAGCAGCGCGGAGGTAGAGCACGCCGACCTTGAGCACGTGATGGCGCGCATCGGCGCCTTCGGCGACGACAACCGCGCCGGCCTCGAGCGCACACTCCACCGCATCTCCGCCCTACGCAACCGCTCCGGCAAAGTGATCGGCCTCACCTGCCGCGTCGGCAGGGCGGTGGCGGGCACGGCCCAGGTCATCGCCGATCTCATTATGTCGGGGCGCAGCATCCTCCTCGTGGGCAGGCCGGGCGTGGGCAAGACGACGATGCTGCGCGAGGCGGCGCGCGTGCTTGCCGACGACGCGGGCAAGCGCGTCGTCATCGTCGACACCTCCAACGAGATAGCGGGCGACGGCGACGTGCCCCACCCCGCCATCGGCCAGGCGCGCCGCCTCCAGGTGCCCACGCCGGCGAAACAGCACGCGGTGATGATTGAGGCGGTGGAGAACCACATGCCGGAGGCCATCATCATCGACGAGATGGGCACGGAGGCCGAGGCGCAAGCCGCCCGCACCATCGCCGAGCGCGGCGTCCAACTCATCGCCACCGCCCACGGCAACACGCTCGAGAACCTCCTCGCCAATCCGACCCTCTCCGACCTGGTGGGGGGCGTCCACACGGTTACCC
>JAPPFU010000046.1 GCA_028875085.1 Chloroflexota bacterium | reverse complement strand
CCCCCCACCCACCCACATGCGCCGGGTGCCTCCTCGCATATCGGGGCTTGGTTGCATCGAGATTCCCGCTTGCGGAGACTTTTGCGTAATCCGAGTTCTCTTCACGCGGGGTGTGCCGAGGGCGGCCAGCCCCTCGGCTGGGGGCGTGGGGGTATCCCCCACAAAAGGTTCTTTTATCTTCTCAGGGGGGAGGTGCGCGGCTAATTCTCGCGCGGCATCCAGAAGGCCACCAACTGCACCTCCTGTGCCATGCGCTCGGCGATGAGGCCGGGGTCGCCGCCGTGCGCCCGCACTCGAGCATCGAACTCATGCAGCTGCAGCAACCCGTGGAGGAAGCCCTCTACGTAGCGGTTGGCGCGCCACGGGTCGGGCGGCAGATCCTTCCACTCCGGCACCGCCTCGTGTCCGCGCAGCAGGAAGTGGGTCGCGCCCTCCAACACCGCGTCCGGCATCACCTTGCGCTCGAACTCGTTGCGCAGCGGCGCCGGCACGTGCGGCAGGCCCGCGCGCCTCGCATTGCGCAGCAGGTCGAGCAGCTGCCGCCGCCGAGGGTCGAGTTCGGGAGGTTTGCGTCCGAAGGGAGCCATGCCCGCTTTGTAACACGTTCGTAACGCGGGGGTAACACGGGCGCAAAACATGGCGCGGAAGATGCGTCGTCAGACGGACGCTGCGCGCCTAGGCGGGCGGGAGGAGCAACGGATGAACTCGGGCGACACTGCGTGGATTCTGGTCTCGTCGGCGCTGGTGCTGCTGATGACGCCGGGGCTGGCCTTCTTCTACGGCGGATTGGTGCGCGGCCGGAACGTGGTCAGCACCATCATGCTGAGCTTCATGGCGATCGCCGTGGTGAGCCTCGTGTGGGTGCTCTGGGGCTACTCCCTCGCCTTCGGCGCGGGCGGCTGGTTCATCGGCGACTTCTCCTACCTGGGGCTGCGCGGCATCGACGTCAACGCGGGCGGCAACATTCCCGACCTGCTGTTCGTCGTCTTCCAGATGATGTTCGCCATCATCACCCCCGCGCTCATCACCGGCGCGCTGGTGGAGCGCTTCAAGTTCACCACCTACCTGCTCTTCCTGGTGCTGTGGATCACGCTGGTCTACGCGCCCATCGCCCATTGGGTGTGGGCGGAGGAGGGCTGGCTGTTCAAGGAGGGCGCGCTGGACTTCGCGGGCGGCACCGTGGTGCACATCAACGCGGCGTGCGCGGCGGTGGCCGCCGCCGTGCTGGTGGGCAAGCGGCGCGACCCCGGCCTTGAGCCGCACAACGTGCCCTATGTGGTACTAGGCGCGGCGCTGCTGTGGTTCGGCTGGTTCGGCTTCAACGCGGGCTCCGGCCTCGCCGCCAACGGCCAAGCGGTCAACGCCTTCCTGGTAACCAACACCGCCGCCGCCGCGGGCGCGCTCACCTGGGGCGTGCTGTCCCAGTTCCAGCACCAACGGATGAGCGCAGTGGGCGTGGCGACGGGCGCCGTGGCCGGATTGGTGGCTATCACTCCGGCGGCGGGGTTCGTGGGCGTGATGGGCGCGATGGCCATCGGCGCGGGCGCCGGAGCGCTGGGCTACGCCGCAGTGCTGCTGCGCCCCAAGACGGGGATCGACGACGCGCTGGAGGTGTTCGCCGTCCACGGCGTCGGCGGCATCTGGGGCGCGCTGGCCACGGGCATATTCGCGGTCGCGGCCATCGGCGGCACGGCGGGCCTCGTCGAGGGCAACGCGGGGCAGATGCTCACGCAGTTGTACGGCGTGCTCGCCACCGTCGGCTACTCCTTCATCGTTACCCTTATCATCCTCAAGGTGCTGGACCTGATTCCGGGACTGGGCCTGCGGGTCAAGGAACGCGAGGAGGACGTGGGCTTGGACGTGGCGGCACACGGCGAGCGCGCGGTCGTTCACGACGGCGCGGACTAATACGGAGCCGAGGGGAGAAGCGAGATGATCAGCATCGAAGCGGTGGTCAGGCCGGAGCGCGTCAACCAGGTGACCGCGGCGCTGGAGGCCGTCGGCTGCCGGGGCTTCTACTACTACAACGTGACGGGCCAGGGGCGGCAGCGCGGCGTCGAGGTCTTCGTGGGGCGCAGCGGCCAGATGGCCAGCCGCTCCTCCGTCCCCAAGACGGTCGTCTGCACCGTCGTCTCGGACGAGATGCGCGAGCAGGTGGTGGAGGCCATCATCGACGCCGCCCGCTCGCCAGGCGGCCAGGAGATCGGCGACGGCAAGATCTTCATCTACCAGGTCGCCGACGTGGTGCGCGTCAGCAGCGGCGAGCGGGGCGACGCGGCGCTGTAGCGCCCTACACCCTCAGCCCCAGCACGTGGAGGTGGTTCTCCCTGATGCGCTCGGCGTCTGCGAGCATCGCGTCGAGGTCGTCGAACACGCTGACGTGGCAGCCGGAGAGCGCGTCGGCCTCGCCTCCGGCGAGGCGCATCAGTTGCGCGACCGACTGCTCCATCGGCGTGTCGCGCCCCTCCGCGAATGCGGCGCTGAAGAAGTCCCGCAACTCCTTGCGCACCTCCGGCGAACTGGCGCTGTACTCCGTCATCCCCGTGCGGACGAGGCCGGGCGCGTAAGCGAAAGCCGCAACGCCCGTGCCCGCCAGCTCCTGCGCTAGGGAGTGCGTCCAGTGGCTGATGGCCGCCTTTGAAGCGCAGTAGGCGCCGGCGTAGGGCACCGCGAAGACGCCTGCGAGGGAGGACAGGTTGATGATGCGTCCGCGTCCGCGCTCCACCATCCCGGGCACGACGGCGCGCGCGTAGAGATAGGGGCCGCGCAGGTTCACCTCGAGCGTGCGCCACCACAGGGCAGGATCGGCCTCTTCGGTCGCCGTCAGCGGGCCGATGATTCCGGCGTTGTTGACCAGGATGTCCACCGGGCCGAGCTCGCGTTCGGCGGCGGCGACGGCGCCGTTGGCCGCCTGCTCGTCGGCTACGTCGGCGGCGATGGTCAACG
>JAPPFU010000264.1 GCA_028875085.1 Chloroflexota bacterium | reverse complement strand
CCTCTCGGGAGAGCGGAGCGTCCGTGCGGGCTTGCTCGAACGCCTCCAACAGGCGCTGAAGGTCGACCCGCTCGGCCAGGCAGCGCACGTCCTGGAGCGTCATCCGCGCCAGCATGGACGAGTCGTCGCCCAAGGCGTCGCCGACGGAGATGCGCCCTGCTTCCTCGTCGGTCAGGCAGAAGAGGAGGCCGGTGAACGCGCCGAATGCGGCTCCCTCGGCGTCCGCGCTGCCCCCCGCGCCGATGAACTCCACCGAGCCGAAGGCGTTTCGAACGCAAGCGGCGCTCCGCTCGGAGAGGCCGCCCGCCTGCAAGTCGAGGGCGGCCACGGTCAACAGCAGGAAGGACTCGGCGCTGAAGCAATCGCCCGCGTCAGCGCCTGGCAGGCTGCTGAAGTTGAGGCGCGAGGGCTGGCCAAGCAGCCCGGCGTAGCGCTCCTCGCCAAGGGCGTCGCGGAGGCATGCGGTCTCGCTGGCGGGCAACTGCGTCAGCAGGCCGCCCAACGTGTCGGCGGAGTCGACGTCGAGGCGCGGCACGGGCGTCGGCGTCGACGTTGGGGTGGGCGTGGGCGTTGGGTCGGCGCCGCCGCACGCGGCCAATAGGCCTGCGAGCAGGACAGTCAAGCCGACGCGGAGTAGCGTTCGCCGAGATAGGGGGTGCAAGGGCACGCGCCAAGTATCGGTAGGCGCGGGCGCTTGGGCAAGCCGCGCCCCGGCTAGAATGGCGCGCCATGCTGCTGCGCCGTCTGAAACTCACTAACTTCCGCAACCTGCCCAACGCCGCGCTGGAGTTGGACGCGGGGCTGACGCTGTTCCACGGCGCCAATGCGCAGGGCAAGAGCAACCTGCTGGAGGCGGCCTACCTGCTGGCCATCGGACGCTCCTACCGCGCCGCCGCCGAGCGCGAGATGGTCGCCTGGGCGGCGCGGGAGGGCGACGGCTACGCGGTCGTCAGCGGCACGGTCGAGCGCGGCGGGGAACCGGACGAATTGCTGGTGGGCCTCGACCTGCGGCAGGGCGAGACGGTGCAGAAGCGGGTGCAGATCAACGGCTCGGCTCGACGCGCGTCCGATCTGGTGGGACGGTTCAACGCGGTGCTGTTCAGCGCCGACGACATCGCGTTGGTCTACGGCGCGCCGCAGGGGCGGCGGCGCTACCTGGACGTGCTGCTGTCGCAGGCCGACCCGCGTTACCTGCGCGCGCTCCAGCGCTACCAACGAGTGGTGCAGCAGCGCAACCGGCTGCTCAAGGGGCTCAAGGAGGGGCGCGCGGGCGAGCAAGAGCTGCTCTTCTGGGACGCCAAGTTGTGCGAGGAGGGGGCGCAGACGCTTGCCGCGCGCCTCGCCGCCGTCGGCCCGTTGAGCGAAGCCGCGCGGCGCTGCTATGCCGCTTTCGGCGCGGACGGCGACGCATTGGAGGTGGCCTACGCCCCCACTATCGGCGTCCCTGACGCGCCCTCGGAGGGAGCATTGGCCGACGCGATACGCGAGGCGCTCACCGCCTCGCGGCGACAGGAGCGCGCCCTGGCCCAGACGATGGTCGGGCCGCACCGCGATGACCTGCGCCTGACCATGCGGGGCGTCGAACTGGCGCAGCACGCCTCGCGGGGGCAGGCGCGCCTCGCCGCCCTGAGCCTGCGCCTGGCCGAAGCCGAACTGCTGGCCGCGCGCCGGGGCGATCAGCCCGTGCTGCTGCTGGACGACGTGCTCTCGGAGTTGGACGCGGAGCATCGCGCGCTGACGATGGAAGCCGCCGCCACGTACTCGCAGACGCTGGCGACGACGGCGGACACGCGCATAGTGCCGGAGCGCTTTCGCGCGTCGGCGCGGCGCTTCCGCGTCGTCAGCGGCGCGGTGTTCGAGGAGGAAGAGGAGGGCGGGGAGACCTAGAGGGACGGGTGTTCGCCCCGCCAAGGGGCGGATTGCTCGTAGGCGTAAGCCGCTTGCAGCAGCGCCACCTCGCTGAGGTGCGGGCCCATCAGTTGGAGGCCGACGGGCAGGCCGTCTACGAAGCCGCACGGCACGCTGACGGCGGGGATGCCCGCGATGTTGACGGGCACGTTGCACACGTCGCTGGCGTGCATCGCCACCGGGTCAGCGGTCTTCTCGCCCAATTTGAAGGCGGGAGTGGGCGTGGAGGGCGTGGCGAGCAGGTCGTAGCGTTCAAAGGCCTCGGCGAACTCGCGGCGGATGACGGTGCGCACCTTGAGCGCCTTGAGGTAGTAGGCGTCGTAGTAGCCGGCGGAGAGGGCATAGGCGCCGAGCAGGATACGCCGCTTGACCTCCGCGCCGAAGCCCTCGCGCCGCGTGGCCTCCAGCGCCGCCCACAGGCCGTCGGCTTCCGTGTCGGAGTAGCCGTACTTGACGCCGTCGTAGCGGGCGAGGTTCGCCGAGCACTCGGAGGGGGCGATGATGTAGTAGACGGCGAGGGCGGCGCGTGAGTTGGGCAGAGACGCATTCCAGTCTACCTGCGCGCCCATCGACTCCAGCACGGCGATGGCGTCCGTGGCCGAGCGCGCCGTCTCGGGGGCGATGCCCTCGTCGAAGTAATCGCGCACGACGCCGATGCGCATGCCCTTGACCCCCGCGTCCAGGCCGGCGGCGTAGTCGGGCGCGGGGCGCGGGATGCTGGTGGAGTCTCTCGGGTCGTGCCCCGCGATGGCGTTCAAGACGACCGCGCAGTCGCGCACTGTGCGCGTCATAGGGCCGATCTGGTCGAGAGAGGAGGCGAAGGCGACGAGGCCGTAGCGGCTGACGAGACCGTAGGTGGGCTTGAGGCCGACGATGCCGCAGAAGGCGGCGGGCTGGCGGATGGAGCCGCCGGTGTCGGAGCCGAGCGCGAAGGCTGCCTCGCCCGCGGCGACGGCGGCGGCGGGGCCGCCGCTGGACCCGCCGGGGACGCGCTCGCGGTCCCACGGGTTGCGGGTGACGCCAAGAGCGGAGTTCTCTGTGG
>JAPPFU010000025.1 GCA_028875085.1 Chloroflexota bacterium | reverse complement strand
TCGTCATGCCGCCTTCCAGCCCGCCCGCGTTGTTGGTGCGGCGCGGCCACGGACGCGCCCACGCGCCGTCCGCCCCGGCCTCCCACTCCTCGACGGGCTTGATGACATCCTGAACCTCATGGCCTGGCAGGTCGGCCTCGGCGAAGCCGCCGCCGAACTCCACGCCCTTCACCGCGTTCATGCTGCCGATGGCGGCGGCCAGCGCCGTGGACAGCTTGCGGTCCCACTGGATGTGGTCGCCGATGCCGATGGGCAGCCCCGTCGCCACCACCTCGAACACGCCGCCGAGGCTCGTGCCCTTGGCGCGCGCCGCGTCGATCGCCGCAACCATCGCCTCCGACGCTTCCGGGTCGGCGCAGCGCACCGGCGACGCCTCGACCGCCTCCCAATGTACGTCGCTCGGCGCGGTTGCGGGCGCGCGCACGCCGCCGATGTTCACGACGTGGCTGCGTATCTCTACGCCGAAGCGCGCGAGGAACGCCCTGCACACCGCGCCGACCGCCGCCCGCGCCGCCGATTCGCGCGCGCTAGAACGCTCGAGGATGTCCCGCGCGTCCTGCGTCGCGTACTTGGCCGCGCCCGGCGTGTCCGCGTGGCCGGGGCGCAAGCGGTGGATGGGGGTGACCTCGCCGTCCACCGCCTCCTTGCTCATCGTGTGCGTCCACGGCTTGCCGTCGGGGCCGTTGCCCGTCGCGTGGTCGCGGTTCTCGATGAGCATGGCGATGGGGCTGCCGAGCGTCTCGCCGTGCCGCACCCCCGATTGGAGCACGGCGTAGTCCGTCTCGATCTTCATCCGTCCGCCGCGCCCGTAGCCCGTCTGCCGCCGCGCCAGGTCCTCCCGTATCAGCGCCTCCGACAGGCGCACGCCTGCGGGGATGCCCTCGAGGATGGCGACCAGGCCGGGGCCGTGCGACTCGCCAGCGGTCAGGAAGCGCAACATAGCGCGATTGTAGCACCCGCCGCCGGCGCCGCTCCCATACCGTCATTCCCGCGAAAGCGGGAATCTCGCTTCGATTTCACGTGGGGCGTGCCGAGGGGCGGCAGCTCCTCGGCTGGGGGTGTGGGGGTATCCCCCACAAGAATTTTTCTATTTCTTTGAGGGGCGGAGGGTGGTGCTACGCGGACGTGGCGGGCTCAAGCGCGCGCGGCTGGACGATGTACCCCTCGCGGATGACGCCCGCCTTGCGGTCGAGCACCGGCGCGTCGCCCTCCAACTTCACCGCGTCGTTGTCGAAGCAGCGGGCGAGCCACGCAGCGACGGCGGCGTCCAGCTGGTCGTCGGTGGGCAACTCGGCCGGAAGGATGACGCCCTGCGCTTGGAGCAGGTTGGCGCGGTGGCGGCGGCCCTCGACCGAACGCTTGGGCGGCAGCGCCTCACTAGCCAGCTCGCGCCACGCGGCGTAGGGGAAGACCTCAATCAGATTCGCCTCGTGCGCCGGGAGGTCGTTCAGCCCTAGCAGGCGGAAGCGCGATCCGCCGGTGGCCAGCTTGTAGAACAGCTTGGCGCTGCCCGTCATGAACCCCGCGCACGGGCGGTCGTCCGCAGGCGGTTGATAGGCGGAGCGCGGCGACGCGTTCACCAGGCGCTCGGAGACGCGGGCGGTTGCCCCGGCGTCCGCCGCAAGCCCTTGCGGGCCGCCCACGGCCAACACGAACGACTTGCCCAGCGCCGCCTCCGGCACGATGCTCGCGCCCTCCTCGTCATAGTCCCACTGGGAGAAAGAGCAGCGCATCGTAGGGTCTATCACCGCCTCCTCGCAGGGGCGGCGGTTGGCCGCGCTCGGGTCGGTTAGGCCGAGGCCGATGAAGTAGCGGCCGGACGGAGGAGGTTCCTCGCGTTGGTCGCCCATGCGCCGTGAGCGCCGCCGCCGCCACTTGGCGATGTAGCGCGCCGTAACCGCGCCGGCGACGATGCCCGCGCCCAACGCCTGATACCTGCGCGAGGGAAGATGCATGAAGGAGATTGTGCCACGCGAACGCGCCCAGACGCATCCCCTGGGCGGGCATGGTTAACGGAGTTTGAACGCCCGCCCCCGCCCTCTCGTTCGCCCTGAGGGGAATCGAAGGGCGAATGGAGTTCCGCAGACCTCTTCACGCGGGGAGTGCCGAGGGGCGGCAGCCTCTCGGTTGGGGGCGTGGGGGTATCCCCCACAAAACCTTTTTTCATCTTCTTGGGGGTGGGGGGTGGGGAGATAGAGGAGGTGCGCAAAGGTCTCGGTTCGCGTCCAGGTACGCCTGAAGCACCAGCGCCGCGGCCATAGCGTCCTGCTCGCCGGGCTTGGGCTTGCGGCGCCCTCCCGCCTCACGCAAGCGCCGCTCCGCCTCGACGCTTGACAGGCGCTCGTCCCACGTGTGCACAGCCAACCCTGCGCGCTCGGCCAGCAGCGCCGCGAACTCGCGCGCCTCCTTCGCCTGCGCGCCCGCCGCGCCCGACATCAGCACCGGAAGGCCGACCACCACCGCATCCGCGCCTCTGGCGCGCGCGGCCTCCGCCACCACGTCGCACGCGTCGCCAACCCCGGCGCGGTCGATAGCGCCCACCGGCACCGCCACGCGCGCTTCCGCGTCCGCAACCGCCAAGCCGATGCGCCGCGCCCCAAAGTCAACGCCTAGGATGCGCACCAGGGACGCCTACCCCTCCACCGCCCGTACGGCCTCTACCGCAGCGGCGATGCCGTCGGCGAGCTTCGCCGCGTCGCGCCCGCCGGCTTGGGCCACGTCCGGGCGTCCGCCGCCCCCGCCCCCCATCGGCGCCGCTGCCGCCTTCACGATGTCGCCCGCGCGGTAGCCCCGCGCCACCAGGTCTTTCGTGACCATCGCCACCAGGAACGGACGCCCGTCGATGACCGCGCCCAGCGCAACGACGCCGCTGCCCAGCTTGTCGCGCAGCCAGTCACCCATCGCGCGCAGTTCGTCGATGCTCGGCGCGCCCGTCGCCGCGGCCACGACGCGCACGCCCCCGGCGTCTTGCG
>JAPPFU010000216.1:465-3028 GCA_028875085.1 Chloroflexota bacterium | reverse complement strand
TCGATCTCGTCGCTGGTGAGGTTCGCCCAGTTGCGGTGCTCGCCGTTCTTGAGCTCCTCGAAGCGCGCGCGGTCGAACTCGCGGTCGGGGTAGAGCCAGTGGTGCTTCGTCGTCAGGAAGGCGTGCGACCAGCCGGAGGACGCCATAACGGCGTAGCGGCCGGGGCGCTCGCGGAGGATGTCCATCAGAACCTCGCCGACCGTGAAGCACGCCTTGGGGGACGGCCCGTGCGGGCCGGGGTAGTCCATCAGCGTGTCCTTCTCCGCGTCGGTGCGCGTGTCCTGGATGTTGGCCGAGCCGCCCCGGTTGGAGATGACGTACTGGCCGTAGCAGTTCACGGCGATGGGGATGGTGGGGTACGTCCATGGGTTGTCGCGGTCCCAGTCGAGGTAGACCAGGCCGTTGACGAAGGCGTGGCTGAGGCCGCGGTCGAAGTGGAGCGTCTGCGGTGTGTAGGAATAGGGGATGGGGTAGTGGCGCTCGGCGAAGCCGTTGGCCACCTCCTTCGCCAGGTCCGCCGCGCCCTCGTAGGTGAGCGTCTCCTCCGGGTCGATGCCCCACAGGTTCTGCTCCGAGCGGAAGGGGCGCGAAGGGAATTGCGGCGCGCAGAAGATGTTGAAGGGCGGGATAATCGTCTCTTTGAAGTTCTCGTACTGGTCGTCGCCGAACATAAAGACCGCGTCCGGCTTGAAGGAGTCGATGGCCGCCCGCACCTTCTTGAAGCCTTGGCGGTGGCGCTCCTGGTGGTCGTAGGCGCGCTCCACCTCGTTCTCCCACTCGTCCTGCATGCCGGCGGGCCAGTTCTTCGGGTCTTTCGCCTCCTCCGGCACGTTGGGAGACCGCAGGATGCCCTTCAGGATGCCCGCGTACGTCTCCGGCTTGCCGCCCATGAAGGGCGGGTAGTGGGTGAACCCGACGCCGAGGATTTCGCCCATGATTCGCCTCCTTAGCTCTCGCCCGCGCCTACCGGGCAGCGCGGCGCGCAGATGTGTCCCCGATTATACACCCGCGCGCCGCAAGTCAAGCGCCGCGTATCCCGCCTTGACCCGCCTGCGCCGGGAGCGTACAACTTGCGGGCTCTCTTAGCAGCGCTGCGAACGTATGGAGGCTGCCGTGTATGACCTCGTGGTGAAGGGCGGGCGCGTCGTCGACCCAGGCCAAGGGCTCGACGGCGCGATAGACATCGGCATCAGCAGCGGACGCATCGCCGCGGTCGAGCCGGCTATCGACGACGCGGACGCGGCGCGCGTGATCGACGTGGGCGGGCGCATCGTCATCCCCGGCATGATCGACCTGCACGTCCACTTCATCCAGGGCGCGGGGACGCCGGGCGTGAACGAGATCGCGGCGCCGCCGGATCTGGCGGGCGTGGGTTCGGGCGTTACGACGCTGCTCGACGCGGGCACGACGGGCGCGTGGAACTACGGCGTGTATCTCCACCATGTCGCCAACAAGGCCAAGACGCGCCTGCTCTCGATGCTGAACATCGGCAAGTTCGGCATCCCCGGCCAGGCGCTGGGCAAGCCGGAGATCTACACCCCCGAGGACGTCGACCTGGACGCGACGATTCGCCTCGCCGACCAGTACGCCGAGCACGTGCGCGGCGTCAAGGTGCGCCTCGTCGGCCCCGCGCTCTTCTCGATGGGCGCCGACCTGATCCGCCTCGCCAAGGAGGCGGCGCGCGAGGCCAAGTTGCCCCTGATGGCGCACGTGGGCGACATCATCGGGTTCGACGAGCGCGCGCAAGACCTGACGCGGACGCTGCTCCGCGAGCTGGACGAGGGCGACATCCTGACGCACGTCTGCACGTCGATGCCGGGCGGCGTCCTCGACGCCAACGGCAAGGTGCTCCCCGAGTTGCGGGAGGCGGAGGCGAACGGCGCGGTGTTCGACCCGGCGCACGGGCGCAGCAACTTCAACTTCGACATCGCCAACCGCCTCGCGCAGCAGGACTTCCACCCCACCACCATCAGCACCGACCTGACGCTTAACGGGCGCAAAGGCCCCATCCACAGCCTCACCGAGACGATGTCCAAGTTCATGGCTGTGGGCTACACGATGGAGCAGACGGTGCGCATGGTTACGGAGGCGCCCGCCAAGGCGCTCGGCATGCAAGACAGCATCGGCGCCATCGCCGTGGGGCGTGAGGCCGACCTCTCCATCATCGAGGAACTGAACGGCAAGTGGCGCTTTCACGATTCGCAGGGCAACTCGTTCACGGGCGAGAAGGCGCTGCGCCCCGTCCATACCGTCAGGGCAGGTGAGTTGATTCCGCTCGAGTGGGGCCCTCACCCGTGGGGCTGGCAGCCCGCCGAGGGGTAGCGCTGCCCCGCTGCCACCCCCTTCCGTAGGGGCGACCGGCAGGTCCCCCTCTTCATCTTCCGTAGGGACAGGTTTCAAACCTGTCCGCATGACCAACGCGGGGTGCGCCCCGACGGGTGGGGAGTCCGGAGGGGCAGCGCCCCGCCGGGGGGGGCGTGGGGGGATTACCCCCGGAATGGGGTTTTTTTCTTGTGAGGGGGGGGGGGTGGGGCGCGGGGGGGGCCCCCCCCCGGGGAGATTT
>JAPPFU010000216.1:0-455 GCA_028875085.1 Chloroflexota bacterium | reverse complement strand
CCCCCCGGGGGGGGGGGGGGGGGGGCACCCCCCCACTAAAGGGCTTTTTTATCTTCTGAGGGGGGCGGGGTGCGCCGAGGGGCGGCCAGCCCCTCGGCTAATCGTGTAACGCCGCTGCTTACGCAACCGCGTTGCCTTCTCACGCGAAGACGAGCGCGATAGCCTGGATATGCCGCAGATGAAGCGCGGTAGTCCGCACGCGCCGCGCGCATCGCAGGCGAGAAAGGCAGGAGGTCGCCGGGGGCATCGTATGGAGGGCTGGAAGCGAAACCTGGGCGTACTGCTGCTGCCGGGCATCGGCTTGAAACGGTGGCTGGCGCTCGCCGGGGCAGGCGTGCTGCTGCTCGTGCTCGGCGCGACGCTCGCCGCCATCGAGTTGACCGCGTTGTCGCTCGAGGCCGCCGACCGATTGATCGGCGTCGGACGCGCGCTGACGCTGGCCAGCGTGCTGCCGG
>JAPPFU010000271.1 GCA_028875085.1 Chloroflexota bacterium | reverse complement strand
GCCCGCCGCAAGGCGGCGCAAGACGAATGATGTGCTACTTCGTATATAATCCCCTAAAATTTACCTACTCGGGAGGCCTGCCATGACCCAAGCCCAACGGCGGATAGAGGTCAGCAACGTCTGGAAGGTGTTCGGCGGCAAGCCGGACGCCGCGCTTCGGCCCGAGCACGCCGCGAAGAGCCGCGCGGAGATCAGGGAGGAGCTCGGCGTCGTCCTCGGTCTCCGGAACGTCTCTTTCCACGTGGACGGCGGCGAGGTTTACGTCGTGATGGGCCTCTCCGGCAGCGGCAAATCGACGCTAGTACGTTGCCTCATCCGCCTCGCGGAGGCCAGCGCGGGCGAGATACGCTTTGACGGCGAGGACATCCGCGCCTACACCCCGGAGCAACTGGTGGAGTTCCGCCGCTCGAAGGTCGCCATGGTCTTCCAGCACTACGGCCTCCTCCCTCACCGCAACGTCATCGACAACGTCGCCTACGGTCTGGAGGTGAAGGGGCTGACGAGAGAGGAGCGCTACGAGGCCGCCGCCCACGCCATCGAGACGGTCGGCCTCAAAGGCTGGGAGCAGAACTTCCCCCAACAGATGAGCGGCGGCATGCAGCAGCGCGTCGGCCTCGCCAGAGCGCTCGCGCTCAACGCCGACGTACTCCTAATGGACGAACCCTTCAGCGGCCTCGACCCTCTCATACGCCGGGAGATGCAAGACGAACTTCTCTCGCTCCAAGCCAACTTGCGCAAGACCATCGTCTTCATCACGCACGACTTGAACGAAGCGCTCAAGATGGGCGACCGGATCGCCATCATGCGTGACGGCGAGATTATCCAGGAAGGCTTGCCAGAGGAGGTGGTTACGCTGCCCAGCGACGACTACGTAACCGACTTTGTGCGCGACGTCTCGCGGGCAAAGGTCGTCCAAGCCAAGGCGGTTATGAAGGAACCGGACATCGTTATCTACGAACGCCAAGGCCCGCGCGCCGCGCTGCACGCAATGCAGAGCAACGGCGCCGACGCGGTGTTCCTCATCGCGCGCAACTTCACGCTCCGGGGCATCCTCACCGCCGAACGGGCCCACGAGCTCGCCTCTCAAGCCAAAGAATCGCTCGAAGAGGCCGAAGTCATTCCGGCGATGACCGCCAAACCCGAAACCACCATCGAAGAGATCGTCCCGATGGCCGCCAAAACCGCACGCCCCATTGCCGTAGTCGCCGACAACGGAAGCCTCCTCGGCGAGATCGACAGAGGCAGCCTGCTCCTCGGCATGTCCGGCCCGGACGTGGAGGAGGCGGAGGAGGAGTAAGGGGAGCGGGCGTAGGGGCAAGCGCTCCCATAGTAGCCTACCGCACGACCTTTGAGTACCAACCGCTCCAGGGCCTTTTCCAGCGGCGGAACAGCATGATGAAGAGCGGGTTAGTCCAGATGAGGATTCGCCATATCGGCCATTTGTCGAAGCGGCGGCTGGAAGGTTGTACACGCGGGCTCCGTATGAGGCGCACGGTACGGTGGGACGCCTTGGCGAATCGCTTGAGGCTCCAGTAGAAGTCAACGTCCTCGCCTATCCAAGCGCTCTCGTCGTAGCCTCCGATTTCCGCGAAGGCATCGCTCCGGCAGAACTGGACAGCGCCTTGCACCATCCCCGTGAGACGCGCAATGATTCTCCAAGCGCGTAGGTAGAACCGAACGGCAAAGCGACGCGGCTGATACTCAACGTCTACGCCGCCACCGATGCAATCCGAATCGTTCATCGCCGCGTGAATCGCACTGAGGAGCGTTTGGGGAATCGCTACATCTGCATCGACGAAAATGAGGACGTCGCCAGCAGCGTGCCGCGCGCCAGTGTTCCGCGCTCGCGCGATGGACTGCACCGGCTCGTGGAGCACAAGGGCACCCATTCCTTGAGCAACGGCGGCGGTCTCGTCGGTGCTATTGTTGTCGACGACGATGACCTCGATATCAGCGGGCGCCTGAGCGCGCAGGCGCTCGACAGCGGCTTGAATCGAACCCAGCGTGGATGGCAGGTACGCCGCTTCGTTGAACGCAGGGATGATGATTGTGATTTTCATGCCCCCTACCCTCTCCGCCAGGCACGGTAGAGCGCGACCCATTCCGTTACGCTGAGCGTCTGCGCGCGGCGGGTGGGGTCGATGCCCGTCCAGTCGAGGAGGCGGCGCGCTTCGAACGCGGTAAGGCCGAGTCCGCCGCCCGCCAGTGCGTTGCCCAGTTGCTTGCGGCGCGTTCCGAATCCCGCACGCGCCAGACGGAAGAAGGCCGCCGCGTCGTCCACGCCCTCGGCGGGGGCGTCGTAGACATCGATGGACACGACGGCGGAGGTAACTTTGGGCGGCGGGTTGAACGCGCCCGGCGGCACGCGGCGGACGATGCGCGGCTTGCCGTACAACTGCACGGCGAGCGAGGCGAGCGACATAGCGCCCGGCTCCGCGCAGAGTTGCTCCGCCACTTCCAGCTGCGCGAGCACGCCTGCGGCGGAGGGACGCAGCGGGTCCTCGAGGAAGCGGCGCAGAATGGGCAACGCGGCGTAGTAGGGCAGATTCGCCGCCAACTTGTAGGGGGCTGCGCCGCCAAGCAGTTCGGCAGGCGCCGTCTCGCGCGCGTCCGCGTGGACGACCTCCACGTTGGCGGGCATCGAGGCGCGCAGCGATTCCACCAGCGCCGCGTCCAATTCAACGGCGACGACGCGAGCGGCGCGTTCGGCGAGCAAGCGGGTGAGCGCGCCCCGGCCGGGGCCGACCTCGATCACCGTATCGCCGTGGCGGACATCGGCGGCGTCGGCGACGGCGCGGAGGATGTTGCGGTCGGTGAGGAAGTGTTGCCCCAGCCGCCGCCCGCGGGGGACGCTCATCGAGCGCCTCCGCCGCCGGGCGCGCGGGCCGAGGGCAAGAAAGCGGCCGTGCACCTCCCGTCGGTCTCGAACGTCAACGCTTGGCCTCTGAACGTCGCTCGAACCAGGCTTGTCTGCGGCGCACGACGCATTCCGCTTACCGCTGCTTCCTTCCGGACCTGACGGGGTTCACAGC
>JAPPFU010000237.1 GCA_028875085.1 Chloroflexota bacterium | reverse complement strand
GCCGGCGGTTCGCGCCTGCGCCCAACCTTGGAGTTTGCGCACTACGGCGCCGTCGGCCCGCTCGGTTGCGGCGAGCGCGGCAATCTCCGCCGTCAACAGCGCCGCCTGATTGAAGCCCCGCCGCCGCAGTTGGGCGGGGTGCATGGGGACAGGCAGTAGCAGGTCGGGCGGCCATCCGTCGTCGGCAAGGGCGTCGGCCATCGGCGCGGCCATGAGCGGGGCAAGGGCGCGGAGGTTGTTGTATTTGAAACGGCGGACGGCGCTGCGCGCGGCGCCATCGTAGGCGTAGACGGGGATGACGCGGTCGAAGGCGGGTCGGCGCAGGGCGCAGGAGGCGCATGGGTCGCGCGGGCCGGGCTGGGCGCAGACGCGGCAGCGCTCGAAGGGCAAGCGGGGCGCGGCGGCGGCGCAGCCGGGGCAGAAGTAGGAGGCTGCGTCGCCGCAGCCGACGCAGCGTGGGGGGAGGAGGAGGTCAAGCAGGCGGCGCCAAGCGGCGGACAGGGCGGGCAAGGGGAGCAAGGGTCAGGGTGAGCGCAGTCTGTGTCTGGCCTTCTATGGCAGGGGTTCGAGGGCGGCTTCGGGCGCCCAGGAGAGCATGACGGCGCCGTTGGGCAGGGGTTCGTCGAGGATGACGTCGTAGAGGCCGGGGCCGGGGCGTTGGAAGACGCGTCCTGTCGCGAAGCCTTGCGCGCCACCGAGGCTGGTCAGGCGGGCGAGGTCGACGCGGACTTGGCCGCCGAGGTCAAGCGCCATGGGGAACCGGGCGCAGGAGCGCGCCGCGCTCGAGCAGCTCTTCGGCGATCTGGACGGCGTTAGTGGCGGCGCCCTTGCGGAGGTTGTCGGAGACGACCCACATAGCGAGCGCGCCGGGCAGCGAGGAATCCTCGCGGATGCGGCCGACGTAGACCTGGTCGCTGTCTTGGGCGTCGATGGGCATGGGGTATGCGGAGGCGGCGGGGTCGTCGACGATGGTCAGGCCTGGGAAGCCGGTCATCAGGCGGCGGGCTTCGTCGGGGGAGACGGGGCGCTCGAACTCGACGTGGAGCGCTTCGGAGTGGGAGACGACGACGGGGACGCGGACGCAGGTTGCGGAGACCGCGAGGTCGGGCGCGTGCATGATCTTGCGCGTCTCGTCGCGCATCTTGCGCTCTTCGTTGGTGTAGCCGTCGTCGAGGAAGCCCTCGACTTGGGGGATGACGTTGAAGGCGATCTGGTGGGGATACTGGTCGGGGGAGACGGGACGGCCTTCGAGCGCTTGGGCGGACTGGACGCGCAGTTCCTCGACGGCGGCCTTGCCGGTGCCGGAGACGGATTGGTAAGTGGCGGCGACGATGCGGCGGACGGGGTTGACCTGGTGGATGGGCCAGAGCGCCATAACGACGGGCGTGGTGGAGCAGTTGGGGATGGAGAGGATGCCCTCGTGCGCCTCTGCGTCGGCGGCGTTGACTTCGGGAACGACGAGGGGGACGTTGGGCTGCATGCGGAAGGCGGAGCTGTCGTCGATGACGACGCAGCCCTGAGCGACGGCCATAGGGGCGAGTTCGCGGCTGACGGCGGCGCTGACGGAGATGAGAGCAAGGTCGCACTCGGCGAAGAGTTGGGGGGTGGCGAGTTCGACCTCGTAGTCGCGGCCGCGGAAGGGGATGCGCTTGCCGAGGGAGCGCTCGGAAGCGCAGAGGTGGAGGCCGCCGACGGGGAAGTTGCGCTCTTCGAGCACTTGGAGGGCGACTTGGCCGACTGCGCCGGTGGCGCCGACGATGGCGACGCGCGGGGCGGTCATAGGTCCAACAGGGCGTCGAGGCCGACGACGAGGCCGTCGAGTTGGCCGACCTTGCGAGCGGCGAGCAGGACGCCGGGTATATAGCACTCGCGGTTGATGGTTTCGTGGCGGAGCGTGAGGGTTTGGCCGAGGCCGCCGAAGGTGACTTGGTGGTTGGCCATCTTACCGGGCATGCGGGCGGCGTGGATGGCTATGCCTTCGAAATCGGCGCCGCGCGAGCCGGGGAGGGGTTCGCGCTCGGGCCGGCTGCGTTGGAAAGGCTCGGCGCGGCCCTCGTGGACGACGCGGGCGATGGCGAGGGCGGTGCCGGAGGGGGCGTCGATCTTGGTTTCGTGGTGCTCTTCGACGATGTCGGCGTAGTCGAAGTAGCGCGCGGCGATGGCGGCGAGGCGCATAAGCAGGACGGCGCCGATGGTGAAGTTGGGGGCGAGGACGCCGGAGAGAGCGTGTTCGCGGACGAGGTCGGCGAGGCGGGCGGCCTGGGCTTCGGTGAAGCCGGTGCTGCCGATGACGGGCCGCGCGCCCGCGGCGAGGGCGTGGGGCGCCATGTCGAGGGCGGCGGCGGCGTTGGTGAAGTCGATGACGACGTCGCAGGGGCACTCGCGAAGGGCGTCGGCGGCGTTGGCGTAGTGGGGAACGCCCTCGGGCAACCGCTCGGGGGCGGCGGCGTCGACGGCGGCGGCGAGTTCGAGGTCGGGGGCGCTCTCGACGGCGCGGAGCACCTCGCGTCCGACGCGGCCCGCCGCGCCGTGGACGGCAACGCGTATGGGGAATCGGGCGGACATAGTGGAAAGATTATAGCCGGGTGCGGCGCGTGGCTAAGGGTTGCCGCCGGCGCGCATGCGGGAGGCCATCGCCTCGTCGCGGCCGCGCGGCCATTCGCGCTTGGCAGGGTCGGAGACGGTGAAGGAGAGGACGCCGAGTCCCGCGATGTCCATGCCGATGCGGTCGCCGTCTTGGATGGCGCCGAGGTTCTGGTGGTTGGTGCCGGTGCTGATGATGTCGCCCGGGTTGAGCTCCATGACAGCGGAGGCGAAGGCGATGCATTCGGGGATCTTGTGGGCCATCTCGCGGGTGTTGTAGCCGGGCATGCGGAAGTCGCCAATCCAGACTTGGACGTCGACGTCGTCGGGGTCGGGGATCTCGTCCTTCGTGACGATGAAGGGGCCCATGGGGCCGAAGGTGGCCCACGACTTGGATTGGAAGTAGCTCTGGGCGCCACGCACCTGGAAGCGCCCGGACACGTCGAAGAAGCCGGTGTAGCCGAA
>JAPPFU010000100.1 GCA_028875085.1 Chloroflexota bacterium | reverse complement strand
CACGCCCACCTCGCTGGCGGTGAAGTGTTCCAAGGGGTTCGTCCGCCCGGGGATGGAGTCGATCTTCCCTATGAGTTGAGGAACCCAGAAGGAATGGATCACGTCGTCCGACTTGAGCGAGATGGCCACCTCGCGCCCGATGGGCAGGCGCAGTTCGTTGGCGGTGATGAGGTCGTCTCCATCGGGGCCAAGCCCCGGATAGTTCACCTCCCACCACCACTGGTGGGCGACGACCTCCACGTGGAGCGCGTCGTCGGCGGGCGCGCGGGCGGCGCCCACGATGGCGAGGATGGTCGGGACGCCGATCATCACCAGGATGAGGATGGGGCCGATCGTCCACAGCACCTCGAGGGTGTTGTTGCCGTGGATCTGCCGCGCCTTGACCCCAGGGCGTCGGCGGAACTTCACCATAAGGTAGGCCATCGCGACGAGCACCGCCGCGCCGATGGCGCCCGACACCACGATGATCAGGATGTAGAGCGTCTGGATCTTGTCCGCCGCGTCCGACTTGGGGTCGAAGGTCGTCTGCGGCGAGGAGCAGGCGCTCAGCGCCAGGAGCAGGGCGGCGACGAGCAGGCCGGCGGCAATTAGCCCGCCGGGGCGTCCGCGCAACTGCTTGGGGTACACGTGCTTTCCCTGAAGTCCCATACGCCGTGGGGCGCGCGCCATAGCCGCCCGAACGGCTTGTTACGCTTATCACACGCCGCAGGGTGCGTCAAGGAGAATCGCCCCCCGGCAGGGCGCCGGTTGCGCGGCGCGCGCGTCAGTCCGCCAGCCCCAGGAAGCGCAGGCAGTTGGCCGAGCCGACCGCCTCCCGCTCCGCCGCCGTCAGCCCCAACTCCGCGAACTCCTCCTCCGGCGTCCAGGGCCGCCACTGGAAGGGGTAGTCGGAGCCGACCACCACCTGCGAGACGCCCACCGTGTCGATGAGCAGACGTAGCGCCTGGTTGTTGAAGAAGATGTCGTCGTAGTACAGGCGCTTGGCGTACCCGCTGGGCGGATGCGCCAACTGTTGGCCGCCGCCGATGCCCACGTTGTGGAAGTAGTCCATCCGGGGCAGCATCTGCACGAGCGACCCGCCCCGGTGGCTTTTGCAGACCCGCTGGTGGGGGCATGCGTCCTGCGCGCCCCCGCCGATGAGCGAGGCGGCGGCCAGCGCCGCCTCCATCGGGAAGCCGACGGCGTTGGCCCACGAGCCGGGGCCGACGATGCGGTCGGTGAAGGTCGGGTGTTGCGAGTGGATGAATACCGCCATCCCCAGCGCCTCCGCCTCCTTGAAGAAGGGCAGGAAGCGCGCGTCGCCCGGGCTCACGCCCTGGACGTTGGTCAGAATCTCCACGCCATGCAGTCCCAGCGCTTTGACGTGTGACAGTTCCTTGCAGGCGAGTTCCACGTCCTGCAAGGGCACTGCGCCGAGGCCGTAGAAGCGGTCGGGCGCCTCCTCCATCATCCGCACGATGACCTCGCTCAGGTAGCGCCCCAGCGCCAGGCCGTCGTCCGGCTCGAGGCGGTAGGCGAGCAGTTCGGGCATCGGCGAAAGCACTTGGCGGTCGGCGCCGGTGCGCGGCAGTTCCTTGATGCGCCGGGCGACCGACCAGCAGCGGTCGGCCACGGTGCGGAAGTTGCGCCCGCTGATCATCACGTTGGAGCGGGCGACGCCGGAGCCGTCGTCCGGCTGGGGCGCCATCGAGGGCCAGAGGTCGCCCGCGGGGCGGCCGCCGACGGGGGGGAAGTCCTCCGGGACGACGTGGGTGTGCAGGTCGATGATCATGGGAGCGTCTCCTTGCCGCGGCGGGCGCGGGCGGCGATTATCGTGGCGCCTCCGCGCCAGGTAAAGCGGCGCCGCCCGGTGCCCGGCGTCTCCATCCGCCGATTTCGCCGCCCGTTGCGCTTGACAAGCCGAACGCCCGCGCCTATGCTGGCTAGTCCAGTCTGTTCACGGGGGAGCGCCGTGCGTTCTCCACGGCCCGCGTGCGAGCGCCTCGATTGGCCTCGCGCGACGGAGACGGACTGACGAGGGCGGGGGAGGCCGACGTGATTGGCCGCCGCCGTTGCACGTTAACAAGGGAATATCGAGTGAGTCAGAGCATCGCAAGCTCGTGAGGTCAAGCTACTAAGGGCCCACGGGGGATGCCTTGGCGTCAAGGGCCGATGAAGGGCGTAGCACGACTGCGAAAAGCTTCGGTTAGCCGTCTAGCAGGCTTAGCCGGAGATTCCCGAATCGGGAAACCGGCGGCGGAGAAACCGCCGCGCCCCACGCCGAACACATTAGGCATGGGGAGGTAAGCGGGGGAACTGAAACATCTCACTACCCCGAGGAAAAAAAAGCAACCGCGATTCCCCTAGTAGCGGTGAGCGAACGGGGAACAGCCCAAACCTGTGGGGCTTAACGGACTGGGGTCCTATGCCTCATAGGGGTTGTACGGCGCGCCGGCGGAAGCCCCAGCAACCGCACGGAGTGAGCAATCCCGGCTTTAGTCGAAGGCTCCTGGAAGGGACCGCCATAGCGGGTGATAGCCCCGTAGGCGAAAAGGCCGGGACTTCGGGCGCGTTCGTGAGTACCACGGGACACGTGGAATCCTGTGGGAACCCGGGGGGACCACCCTCCAAGGCTAAATACCCTTGACGACCGATAGTGCACAAGTACCGTGAGGGAAAGGTGAAAAGAACCCCTGTAGGGGAGTGAAATAGACCTGAAACCGTGGGCCTACAAGCAATCGAAGCCCTGGGCAACCGGGGTGACGGTGTGCCTATTGAAGAATGAGCCGGCGAGTTGCGTCTGTGCGGCAAGGTTAAGGGATAGAGACGTCCCGGAGCCGTAGCGAAAGCGAGTCTGAATAGGGCGTCGAGTCGCATGGAGCAGACCCGAAACCGGGTGAGCTACCCATGGCCAGGGTGAAGCCTGGATAATCTCCAGGTGGAGGCCCGAACCGGTGAATGTTGCAAAATTCTCGGATGAGCTGTGGGTAGAGGTGAAATGCCAATCGAACCCGGAGATAGCTGGTTCTCCCCGAAATGCATTGAGGTGCAGCCTCTAGGGGGAGGGACGGAGGTAGGGCTCTGAATGGGCTAGGGGGTGTGAGCCTACCAAACCCA
>JAPPFU010000134.1 GCA_028875085.1 Chloroflexota bacterium | reverse complement strand
CCATAGGGGAGTGCGGCTCTGGTTCCCAACGCTACTACACCGCGGCGGGCCGGGCAAGCGCCCGCGCCCTCGACTGACAGCGCTTCCCCGCCTGATTCGAAGCGAGATTCCCGCTTTCGCGGGAATGACGGAAGTAAGGCGGGGCTACAATGGCGGCGTGACGCTCCCCCGCCTGCTCGACCGGATGGACGATGCCGTGCGCCTCTTATCCGCGCGCCCGGCGGCGCTGTTCCTCGACATCGACGGTACGCTGGCGGACATCGCGCCCCGGCCCGGCGACGCGGCGGTTCCACCCGCGGTCAGCGCAGGCCTCGCGGCCCTGGCGGAGCGCCTCACGGTGGCGGTGCTGACAGGCCGCTCCGTGGCGGACGCGCGCCGGATGGTCGGCGTTGAGGCGGCGGTCTACGCCGGCAATCACGGCGCGGAGTGGTGGGAGGCTGGGCGCGCCGCCGCCGCTCCCGAGGTCGCACCCTATCTGCCCGCGCTCCGCGCGCTGGCGGAGGAGGCGGCGCGGCGCTTCCCCGAAGGCGGCGGCTTCATCGTCGAGGACAAGGGCGCGTCGCTGTCGCTCCACTTCCGCCTCGCCGCCGACCCGGAGCGCGCCCGCGCCGAGGCGCTGGCCTTCGCGCGGGATGCGGGCGCGTCAAGCGGCTTGCGCGCCTTCGAGGGCAAGATGGTGGTCGAGGTTCGCGCTCCGGTGGAGGTGTCCAAGGGAACGGCCTTGGCGCGCGTGGCCGCCGAGCGCGGGATAAAGGCCGCCGCCGCCCTGGGCGACGATACGACGGATATCGCGATGTTCGCGGCGCTGCGCGGGCTACGCGAGCAAGGAGCGCTCGAGGGGTTCGCCGCCGCCGTGCTGGGCGAGCATACGCCTCCCGCGCTGTTGGAGGCGGCGGACTACGTGCTCGACGGCCCGGCGGAGGCGCGGCGGTTTATTCGTTGGGTGGCGGAGGGTTAGGGGCGGAGGGCGGCGACGTCTTCCAACTGGCGGCGCAGCCAGTGGGTGATGTCCTGCTCGCTGATGACCTCGACCATGGCGCGGTTGCGCGCGGCGCGCTCCTCGGCGGGCATGGTCAGCGCCTGGTGCAGCGCGCGCGCCGTCCCTTCCACGTCGGCCGGGGCGACGGGCAGGGAGCCGACCTTGAGCTGCTGATGCGCTCCCGCCGATTCGGAGAGCACCAGCACGCCGTCGCGCTCGTTGACCACCGGGCCCTCCTTAGAGACGAGGTTCATCCCATCGATGACGGAGTTGACCATCAGCACGTCGTAGAGGCGCATCGCGGCGATGGCCTGGATGTAGTTGTTCTCATAGAAGACGGTGATAGGCTCCCAACCCTGGCGCTCGAAGCGCCGGTTGATGCGCTGCACCGCCTGATCTACCTCGTCGAGGTAACGTTGGTACTGGCGGATGTGCGTCCGCGACGGCACGAGGAAGGCGAGGAACTTGACGCGCCCGATGAACTCGGGGTGGCGCTCCAGCAGCGCCTCGTAGGCGGAGAAGCCGCGGATGATGTTCTTGCTCGGCTCGGCGCGGTCGACGCGGATGATGGTCTGCTCGCCCAGGCGCTCGCGCAGGCGCTGCTCGTACTCGGCGGCGCGGGGCGAGGCGGCTATCCGGCGCACCTCGTCCACGTTGATGGAGATGGGGTATGCCCGCGCCAGCGTCTCGCGCCCGCCGAAGCGCACCGTCCTCGCGTTGTAGTCCACTTCCGCTCCGTCGAGGAAGGTGTCGCACGAATCGAGGAAGGCGCGCGCGTCGCGCTCCGACTGGAAACCCACGATGTCGGCGTGGCACAGGCTGGCGCAGATGGCGTTCCGCATCACGCCCGGAAGCAGCTCCCAGTAGGAGGAGGATGGCCACGGGATGTGGAGGAAGAGCTGGACGCGCGCCTGGGGCAGCGCCTCGCGCACCATCCCCGGCGCGAGGTAGAGGTGGTAGTCGTGGAGCATCACGAGGGGGCGAGCGCCTCCGCCTGCCTCCTCGATGATGGCGTCGGCGAACTCGCGGTTCACCTGCGCGTAGCCGTTCTCCCACGCGTCGTAGATGACGCCGTCGACGCGCGGGGTGTAAGGGGACGACCACATGTAGTGCTGTAGGAACCACAGCAGCGGGTTGCAGATGATGTTGTAGTACTTGTGGTAGGTGCGGCGCGCCGTGGTTACGTAGCGCACTGACACGCGCTGGCCGGGCAGCGGCGAGCGCACCGCCCGTCCCTGGTTCGCCGCCGCGACACGGCGGTCGCCCTCGCCCATCGCGCTGGCGATCCACGTGAACTCGGCCTGTCCGGTCAGGCCGCTGAGCGCTGTAACGACGCCACCGCTGCCGCGCCGCGCCTGCAGGTCGCCGTTGGGCTGGACGTGGTGCTCCATCGGGCCTCTGTTGGAGGCCAAGATGAGGCGTTCGCCCTGGAGCACGTCGTCCAGCAGCCGCCAGACGTCCTCCGATTCTCTGCTTGCTATCGCCGGTTGCTGCATTGGGCGCCGCCTCCCCGCCTCGCGGGGCCTCGCCGGGCCAGCGCTGACGCTACAGGCGCGCGGACGTACGGGGATACGCGAGGGGATGCGGGGGACGACGTTGCGAACGCGCCAGTATCGAGAGCGCCCCCACGCGGCCCGCTCCTGCCGGAGGCGGGCGTCCCAGCCGCCCCCTCGACGGCCGGGGCGCGGGCGGCCCAAGCGCCGCCACGCTAGCACAGCGCCGGGGGAGCGTCAACGCGCCCCGCCCCCGCCCGCGTTGACGCTCCGGCGCGGGCGCGCCTACACTCCTCAGCACCCCTATGACCAGCCAGCCGCCCACCACCTCGGACGACATCCGCTCCGCCTTCCTCGCCTTCTTCGAGGAGCGCGGGCACCTCGTGATGCCCAGCGCGTCGCTAATCCCAGCGGGCGACCCGACGCTGCTGCTGACCAGCGCGGGCATGGCGCCCTTCAAGCCCTACTACGCGGGCGACGAGACGCCCCCCAGCAGGCGGCTCGCGTCGGTGCAGAAGTGCTTCCGCACCACCGACATCGACGTGGTGGGCGACCTCACCCACCACACCTTCTTCGAGATGCTGGGCAACTTCAGCATCGGCGACTACTTCAAGCGCGAGGCGATCG
>JAPPFU010000136.1 GCA_028875085.1 Chloroflexota bacterium | reverse complement strand
AGTAGTAGAGGCGCAGGTGCTGAATCTGGTTGTAGACGTCCAGCAGCGGGCGCGGGTCCCACAAGCGGATGTTGGAGATGGTGGCCGGGTTCGCCGCGATGTCCGCGGCGAGTCGATCGTCCGCTACGTCGTAGGGCCGCTCCGACACCCGCGCCAGGTCGAACCCCTCCCGTGTCCACGCGATGCTCCGCTCGATGTACGGCCGCTCCCGCTCCAATTCGTTCGGCTGCACGGAGAAGCGCTGGACGAGGCTCGGCCACAGCAGTCCGGCAAGCAGCGCGCCCGCAAGCCACAAACCCGCCGCCGAAGTCAGCAGGCGCACGCTCTGTTGCCGGTTCGACATCCGCGCGCTGAACAGCATCGCCAGCGCCGCCAGCGCCGCTATGCCCGTCAGCAGCCGCAGCGCGGGGATGCGCGCCGTAACGTCGGTGTAGGTCGCTCCCGTAACCGCCGCGTCCGCCGAGAAGAGCGTCTCGTAGGTATCCAGCCAATGACCCGCCGCAATGGTCGCCATCAGGAATGCGCCCAACACTGCCGCGTGGCGCAGGATCGGGCGGGTCAGGCGCGCGCTCATGCCGCGGAAGTAGAACACGCCCGCGTAGGCGACCGCGGTGGCGATGATGAGCACGATGGCGGCGGCCATCAGCCAGCCTTGCACCGTGTGGAGCATCGGCATGGTGAAGACGTAGAAGCCCACGTCGTGCCCGAAGACGGGGTCTTCCGCTCCCCACGGCGACGAGTTCATGAACTTCAGGAAGAGCTCCCATCGCCCGCTCAACACCCCCGCGAAGCTCAACGCGATGACGAAGCACATCATCGCCAGCATCTGAAGGAACACGCGGCGCATCACCGCGTAGACGGCCGGCGTCGCGTTATACGTCGGCGGCCCCCACGCGTTCCGCACCGCCGCCCAACAGGTCAGCCACGCCAACCCGCCCATCACCGCGAACCCTGCCCCGAAGAGCCAGATGCGAGTAATGAGGATGTCGCGGTAGACGCTGCTGAGCTCGAGCGTCGAGAACCAGAGCCAATCGGCGTACACCTCCCGCGCCGCGGAGACGAGAATGAACGCGATGAGCGCGCCGAAAATGGAGTACCCGATGCGCGTGTACAGCCTCACCCGCCTCGGAAGTTCCGACGAGGCGCCGAACAGCGCGTCCATCAGCCCGCCCTCGCGGTCTCCGTTGCTGCCCTCGTTGAACGCGGCCATGTTTTCCTCGCCTACCCGATCGCCGTCCCGGTCTCCGCGCCCTCCATGCAGCGCAGCAGCGCGTTGGGACGCGTTCCATTGACGATGTATCCGGGCGCGCCGGCCGCCGCCGCCGCCAAACATGCTCGCGCCTTCGGAATCATCCCGCCCGCAATCACTCCCTCCGCAATCAACCGCTCCACCTCCTCGCGCGGGACTCGGCGCATCAGATGCCCCGACCCGTCCAGCACGCCATCCACGTCCGTTAGGAACACCAGCCGCTCCGCTCCGACGGCGGCGGCGATGGCGCCCGCCGCCGTGTCCGCGTTCACGTTCAGCAGGCCGCGCCCCTCCGAGTGCTCGAGCGCCAACGGCGCGACCACAGGCACGCATCCGTCGTCCAGCAGGCGCAGCAGCGGCGCGGGGTCAACCTCGACCGACGCCGCCACGCGGCCTAGCTCGGGGCGGTCGACGCGCCCTCGCAACAGGCCCCCGTCCGCGCCCGAAATGCCGCTTGCGAGCGCTCCGGCGGCGCTCAACTCCTGCACCAGCCGCTTGTTGATGACGCCCGCCAAAACGCCCGCCACCACTTCCAGGCTGGCCTCGTCCGTAACCCGGAGCCCGTCCACGAACTCCGCGCGCACGCCCAGGCGCGCCATCCAATCGCTGATCATCGCGCCGCCGCCGTGCACCACGATGGGGCGATGCCCTTTTTTGCTGAGCGCCGCCGCGTCGGCGACGGCCGTGTCCTGCGCGCCCAGCGTGGAGCCGCCGATCTTCACGAGGACGATGGAGCCTTGCTCCGCCATAGCCGAAACGCCCCTAGGTGGTGTAGGCGCTGTTAAAGGTTACGTACTCTTCGCTCAATTCGCAGCCCCACGCCGTAGCCGACGCGTCCCCCAGCCCCAAGTTTAGGGTGAGCGCCACCTCCGGCTGTTTCATCATCACCACCACCGCCTCCCTGTGGAACGAGATGGGCAGCCCCTCGTCCATGATGCACACGTCGTTGATGTAGAAGGTCACCTTGTCCTCGGCGACCTCCGCCCCCGCGCGCCCTGCCGCCGCCAGCACGCGCCCCCAGTTCGGGTCGCTCCCATGAATCGCCGACTTCACGAGCGACGACGACGCCACCGCCCGCGCGATGGCCTGCGCGTCCTCACGGCTGCGCGCGCCATGGACGTTCACGGAGAAGATGCGCTGCGAGCCTTCGGCCTCGCGCACCAACTCCTTGCACAGGTAGTCGGCCACTGCGTGAAGGCCCGCGACGAAGGCCGCAGCATCCGGTGAATCGGCGTTCAGCGGCGTATTCCCCGCCTGGCCATTGGCAAGCAGCAGCACCGTGTCGTTGGTGCTGCCATCGCCGTCGACCGTCACCATGTTGAACGTGTCGTCCACCGCGTGCGCCAGCGCCTGCTTCAGGAACCCTGGCTCGACCGCCGCGTCCGTCGTCAAGAACCCCAGCATCGTCGCCATCTGCGGATGAATCATCCCCGCGCCCTTCACGCAACCGCCGATGGTGATCGGCATGCCACCGATTCCTACGCGCACCGCCGCCGACTTGGGGCCGCGGTCTGTGGTCATGATGCTGCGCGCAAAGTCGTCTCCGCCGTGGTGAGAGAGTTCGACGCGAGCGATTCCCGCGCGCACCAGGCCCATCGGCAGTTCCACGCCGATGAGGCCCGTGGTGCAGATGGCCATCTCCTCCGGCTCCACACCCACGCGCTGCGCCGCCAACGCCGTCGTCTCAACCGCGTCGCGCATCCCTGCTTCCACCACCGCGTTCGCGATGCCGCTCACCGCGACCACCGCGCGAACGCGCCCCGCCTCCACACGCTCCTGCGTCAGCACGACCGACTTGGACTTGACTCGGTTCAGCGTAAAGACACCCGCAGCAGCAGCCGGGGCGTCCGCAAGCAGGATGCCCACGTCCAGCTTGTCCTCGGCGTAGGTCTTTACGCCTGCGTACAC
>JAPPFU010000169.1 GCA_028875085.1 Chloroflexota bacterium | reverse complement strand
CGATGAGCAGCGCCTGCACGCCGCCGCGTCCGAAGGCCGCGCCCAGTTCGGCGTAGACGAAGCTCTCGTTGCGCAGCGCCTCGCGCTCCTTGCGGCGCTCCGCCGCCTCCCGCTGGGCCTGTTGGGCGCGCGCGACTTCCTCCGACGAGCGAGTGCGCCGCTCCAACGCCGCATCGCGCCGCCGCGCCGCTTGCGCGTGTTCCGCCTCCAACGCCGCCGCGCGCGCTTGGACGGCGGGCAACTCGCCCAACTGCTCGGCGATGCGTCCGCGCTGTGCCTCGATGCGCTCCAACTCCTCTGCCGCCTCCCGCACGCGGGTTGACGCGCCCGCCAGCGCCGCCTCGTCCTCCCCCAAGCGCCGCCGCGCCTCGTCCAAGCGCTGGCGCTCCGCCTCCCAATGCTCCAGGCCCCGCGCCTCGTCGCGCAGCGCCTCCTGCTCGCCGGGGTCGAAGGCCAGCGCGCGCTCGCGTTCGCGCAGCGCCTCCACCTGCGCCTGCGCTTCCCGTTCGTAGTCGCCGCGCGCCAACGCCGCCTCCGTTTCGGCGATGCGCGCGCGCGTCTCTTCCGCCTGCGCCTGCGCCCTGAGCGCCCCCTCCCGTTGCTCGGCGAGGCGCGCCCGCTCCGCGTCGAGGCTGCGGCGCTTGGCGTCGGCGCCGCGTTGAGCCGCCTGCGCCTGCTCGCCCAACTCCTTCGCTTGCGCTTCCGCCCGCTCGCGCGCTGACGACTGTGCGGCGTGCTGCTGGAGCAGTTGGGTGATGCGTTCGCGGTACTCGGATTCGACGCGGGCGCGCCCCTCCTCGCCGAGACCCGTCCCGCACAGCGGGCAAACCGCGCCCTCGTCGTGGCTGTGCTGCTTGATCATCGTCAGTTTCGCCCGCGTCTCGTCACCTTCGCGCTTGATGCGCGCCTGCTCCTCCTCAGCCCGGCGTGCCGCCGCCGACTCCTCTTGGCTTTGGACGGCGAGCGCCGCCCCCTTGGCGGCATCTTCCTCTACCGCCTGCGCCTCTCCCTCGACGGCGGCGAGGCGCGCCTCGATAGCGGGCAACCCCTGCGCGAGCGGCTCCAACTCCTGCTCCACGCGCCGCCGATGCGCGGCGGCCTCCGCCTCCAAGCGGCTGCGCGCGCCGGCCACCCGCTCCTCGAGCGGGCGCAGTTCGGCGCGCAGCGCGTCTGCCTGACGGGCGCGCTCCACCGATTCGTCGAAGCGCCGCCGCGCCGCTTGCAGCGCCTCGAAGCCCGCCAGCGTCTGCGCCTCGTTGGCGATGGACGTGCGCCAACCCTCGATGCGCGCTTGGAGTCCCGCCGCCTCCTGCTGCGCTTGGTCGCGGCGCTCGCGCTCACGCTCCGCCCGCTCGGCCAGTGCGGCTGCCTCGCGGCTTCGCTCCTCCATCTGCGCCGCCTCGCGCCGTGCCAGGTCGAGGCGCTCCGACGCCGACGCCTCCTCGCGCTGCGCCGTTTCCAGTTCGCCCGCCGCCGCCGCCAGCCGCGCCTGCGCCTCCTCAAGGCCCGCGGCGACCTGCTCGACGCGCTCGATCTCAACGTCTTGCGCATCAAGGCGGCCCTGGAGGCTTCGCGCCTGTTGCCGCGCGCGTTCGGACAGGCGGTCGTAAAGGTCGAGGTTGAGCACCTTGGCCAGCACCTCCTTGCGCTTGCCCGGCGTCGCCATAGCGAACTCGTCCGCGCGCCCCTGCACCAGGTAGGCGCTGTTGACGAAGGTGTCGTAGTCCAGGTTCAGCTTGCGCTTCAGTTCGGCCTCCGTCTTGCGAATAGTGTCGCCCGTGATGGGCTGCCACCCGTCGGCGGAAGCGACCGCCAGTTCCAGCGAACTTTGAGGCGTGCTGCGCGTCCGCGAATAGCGCCGCGCGACGCGGTAGCGCGGCCCGCCCGCCTCCGCCTCGAACTCCAACTCCACCGCCATCTCCCGCTCGCCCTGGTGCAGCAGTTGCTCGTGGCGGCTCCCGCGCGCCTCGCCCCACAGCGCCCACGTAACCGCGTCCAGCAGCGCCGACTTGCCGTGCCCGTTGTCCCCGCACAGGCACGCCACGCGCACGCCCTCCAAGTGGAGGACTGGCGCGTCCTCCCGGTAAGAGAGGAAGTTCTTGACGCGGAGCGAGAGCGGCAGCACGCGCCCAGTATCGGCAAGCGAGCGGTGCGCGGGCAAGCGCCGTCTCCGCCTTGCGGCGCCCTTCCGTGCGGTGTAGCATCGCTTGTGAAATCCGGCGCAACCGCGCCTTTCCCCGCGTTGCTCTCGTGAAGATCGCCGTACTCGCCAAACAGGTCATCGACCCCGAGACCCCGCTGTCGGCATTCAAGATCGACCCCGACGCCAAGCGCGTCGTCATCCCGCCCAACCTTCCGCCCGTCGTCAACGGCTTCGACGAGCAGGCCGTCGAGGCTGCGCTGCGCGTCAAGGAGGCGCAGGCGGACGTATCCATCGCGGTTATCACCGCCGGCGCCTCTTTCGCTCCGGATGTCGTGAAGAAACCCCTCGCCATGGGCGCGGATCAACTCGTGCTCATCGAAGACCCGCTCTTCGACGCCAACCCCGACCCGCTGCTCGCCATCGACGCCCTTGCCGCCGCCGTCCGCCGCCTGGGCGGCGTGGAACTCGTCATCGCCGGACGCCAAGCGTCCGATTGGGACAACGCTCAAGTCCCCATCGGCGTCGCGGAGGCGCTGGGCTGGCCCATTGCGACCGTGTGCCAGCGCGTGGAGGTCAGCGGCGGCAAGGTGGTGGTTGAGCGAGTGATGCCGGACGGACACGAGGTGGTGGAGGCACCCTTGCCCGCCGTCGTGACGGTGTCCAACGAACTGGGCAACGCGCGCTACCCGAATATGCGCGGCATCATGGCCGCCAAGCGCGTCGAACCCGCGCGCTGGAGCCTTGACGACCTGGGCGTCGCGCCGCGCCCGCCCGCTTTCGAGCTGACCGACCTGCGCCTGCCGCAGACCGCCAAGACGACCGAACTCATCATGGGCGAGGACGACGCCGACGCGGGGCGCAAACTCGCCGCCGCCATGCGCGAGGCGAATCTGCTATGACGGCGCGGGAGGCGTAGGCATGCCAGGCGTGCTGGCGCTCGGCGAGGCGTTGGACGGCGCGGCTGCCGCGAGCGCGTTGGAAACTGTCGCCGCCGCCCGCGCCCTGGGCGGGCCGGTCGTCGCCGC
>JAPPFU010000027.1 GCA_028875085.1 Chloroflexota bacterium | reverse complement strand
CCCCCCCCCAAAAAAATAAAAGGGGGGTTGCGCCCCCCCCCCCCCCCCCCCCCTCGCGGGGGGGGGCCCCCCCCGCGCCGCTCCCCGCTTGAATTGAAGAGGCTGAGGCCTTTGCGTAACTACTCCACTTCCCCGCCGCGCGGCCTATCCTCGCCCCAGGCGACGGGCGGCAGGCCGCGCTCGCGGCGCACCTCGTTGACGGTAAGGATTCCCGCCTCGACGAGGCGCACGTGGCGCTCGGTGCGCTCCGACTCGTTCTCGCTGAGGGCTTCGATGGCGGAGGTGTCGAACGCCGCCTCGAGGCCGTCCGCCAGCGCGCCCAGCTTGGCGAGGAGGCCCTGGTTGACCTCGCTCTCGAGGAAGCGCAGTTCGGGGACGATGGTCTTCTCCCAGAACATGCGGCGCGCCTCGCGGACGTTGTTGTAGGTGGCGCGGGAGAAGTCCTCCAGCAGCGGCAGGGGGACGCCGAAGACGCGGGCCACGCCTTCGAGCGACCAGCGCAGGCCGCCGACCCATTCCATGTCGCGCTGGCTGAGGCCCAGGCGCTGCACGTCCCAGCCGTCGCCGGTGACGATGGGGCGCTGCCAGCGGCCCGGGCCGCTGAGGCGCTGCTCCATGCGGCGGTGGAAGTCGGCCACCTGCTCCTCCGTTACGATGCCGGACGCCTTGAAGATGAGGTCTTGCGGGCCTGCGCCGTTGCGGAAGAAGTCGCGGTTGAAGCGCAGCGCTTCCATCCCCATGTCGGCGGTGAGGCGCGCGGCGGCCATCGGCGCGAAGCCCGCCGATTCGTCCATCGGGTTGAAGTAGCGGAACCAGACGACCTCCTCGGGCAGCAGGGGCAACTCCCGCCCCGCCTCCATAGAGACGAACCCGGCGACAGCGCCGCCGGGTGTTTGGCGCACCACGCGGACGTGGTCGGGGCGCAACGGCCATATCTCCGCTGCCGCGCTCGCCTCGCCGCGGTCGAGCCGCCAGAACGCCGCGCCCCACAGGCTGAGATAGGTCTCGGTCGCGCCGATGAGGTCGCCGCCGCTCCACCACGGGTTCGGGCGCTCCAGCAGGCGCTGAACGGGGTGGGCGGGCTCGACGGGACGCGCGGCGCCCTCCGCGTCGCGGCGGCGCACCACCAGACGCGGACGCGCCACCGATTCGGCGCGCAGACGCACGGCGGCGTAGACGTCCGCCGACCGCGCGTAGTACTCGCCGTACGCAGGCTGTTGCCACTCGGGCCCGGCGCTCACGCCGTCGCGGATGCGCGCGAGGCCGCGTCCCGGGCCGGCGGCGGCTTGGCGGCGTCCGCCCGCCGCGCTGATGATGGTCTTGCGCACGTTCTCCAACATAGCTGCCTCCTTCTGCTTCGCTACTTGGCTTCCTGGGGTTCGCGGCGCAGGCGCGCGGCGAGCCAGACGAACCAGCACGCTGCCCACGCACCGCCCAACGCGACTGCCTGCCACGGCGCACCCGCGTAAGCGAGCGCCAGCGGCGGCCCCAACGGGACAAGCGCCAGCGCGCCGAACAGGGCCGCCAACTCGATAGCTGCTTGCTTCATGGCATACGCTCCTTTCTGCGCCTCACAGCCAGACGCCCGACGCGCTTACCGGCATGAAGGCGAGGGCGAGCGCGTCCGCCTTGTCGGGAGAGGGCAGGCCGCGCTTGCGGATGTCGTCTTTGCGTTCGATCTGAATCTGCTCAGCCTGGGTGTAGCCATAAGTCAGCGCGAGCAACTGGCCGTTCAGTTCGGAGTCGTCGGGGATGGCGATGCGCCCCTCGAGGAATCGCACGCGCAACTCCCAGAACAGCTCGGCGCGTTGATTCAAGAAGCGTTTGGGATTCCGCGGCTTGGAGCCGACCTGGACTTCGACGACGGGCATGCGCAGTTCGCGTAGGCGGTCGACCACGCCGCCTACGCCCGCGCCGTCCACGAAAATAGTGCGCACGCCGTACTCCCGCGCCTGCTCCACCACGCGCCCCACGACCTCCATCGTGTCCGCGCCCTGCATCACGTCGAGCGACTCCACCCGCGCCCCTTGGCGCAGGCACAGTACCGTCTTGTCCTTGCCGAACCGCGCCACGTCCACTCCCAGGAGCCACGGCTCCGCCGATTCGCCGCCGGGCGCGTCCGACCACCGCTCCGCCGCGTCCAAGACGGAGCGCCGCGTGAGCAGCGACTTGCCGAGTTCGGAGGGAAACTCAGCAAGGACGGCGGCGAGGTAGTACTCGTGGTTCTCGCCCCACTCCGCCTTGCGCTCTTCCACGTCCTCGGGGGTGAGCATGCCGGGCATAAGGTCGGCGGCGCCCTCTTGCGCGAAGTTGGGGGTGTCGAAGGCGGAGATGCGCATCGTGGCGTAAAGATGCCGCCGCGCGTGGTGCGATTCGTAGAACTCGCCCGTTACGACGAGGGCGTTGCCGGTGAGGAAGAGGAGGTTGGGGTTGAGGCGCTTGAGCGCGTCCATGTGCTCCTGGCCGACGGCGTGCGCCTCCGTTACCGCGACCATCAGGTTCGGGGAGTGGAAGCCTTGGAGGTTGTAGGGGTGGTCGGTGGAGAAGCCGAGGGCGAAGCGTTGGGCGGCGACCTCGTAGCGGGCGCGGCGCATCTCCCCCGAGAGCGCTCGGCCCGCCATGGCGTAGGCGAAGCGCATCTCCCGCCACAGCACCTCGTCCACCTGGCGCTGGGTGGGGCCGGTTACGATCGCCTTGGCCTGTTCGCGGGTCTCGATCCACCACAGCACGAGGCGGGCGACGGCCCAGTCCTTGCCGGAGCCGTTGCAGCCGACGACGGAGACGCGGCGGTTGGAGACGGCGAGGCGCATCATCTCGGCCTGCTTGGGGTACGGGAGGCCCGCGTCCGGCAGCGCCTCCCGCACGAACGCCACCGGGTCGTCCCGGTACTCGACGAAATTGGTCGCGCGTCCGCCATTCGCTCTGTCCTTCGCCATTCCTCTCGATTCCTAGGTCTCGGGCAGAGCGCCGCCGTTCCCGCGCGGTTGTCTACGGCGCTCAAGCCGTTCGGCGGCGCGGCGCCCGCCCGAGACCCGAAAAGAAACGGAGCCGGCGCTTCCTGTACCGGAAGCGGCTCGGCTCCGCTCGTCCATCGTTCCGCTGTGATTGGCGCGTTCCCCGTTCCCCTTCGAGTTCCCTCAGGGCGAACGGGGGAGCGCGGGCTTGTTCGGCCTAGAGC
>JAPPFU010000157.1 GCA_028875085.1 Chloroflexota bacterium | reverse complement strand
CCGCCAAGCGGGAGCCGAGGTGCAGGCGGCGGCCTCCGCCAACGGCGCCCTCGCGCCCCTGGCGAAGCCGCGCCTGGAGCAGCGCTACCTCGCCGAGATTCGCGGTGCCCTAGTGCGCGAGTTCGGCTACTCCAGCCCCATGCAAGCGCCCAAGCCGCTGAAAGTGGTCGTCAACATGGGCCTGGGCGAGGCGCTGACCAACGCCCGAGCCCTCGAGACCGCCCCCGCCCAACTCGGCGCCATCACCGGCCAACGGCCCGTCATCACCAAGGCCCGCCGCTCCGTCGCTGGATTCAAGATTCGCGAGGGCATGTCCATCGGATGCATGGTTACGCTGCGCGGGCGGCGGATGTACGAATTCCTCGACCGCCTCATGAACCTCGCGCTGCCCCGCATCCGCGACTTCCGGGGCGCGCCGCGCGCCGCTTTCGACGGCAAAGGCAACTACTCTATGGGGTTGCGCGAGCAGGCCATCTTCCCGGAGCTCGAGTATGGCTCCATCGACCGCGCGCGCGGCCTCCAAGTAACCATTACGACGACGGCGAACTCCGACCGGGAGGGGTTCCGCCTCCTGGAACTGATGGGCATGCCGTTCGCCCGTGAAGGACAAAGCAGGTAGAGGAGGAGCGTTGGCCAAGAAGAGCAAAATCGCCAAGTGGCGCAAGGAGCCGAAGTACCAAGTGCGCAGGATGAACCGCTGCGAACGCTGCGGGCGCCCGCGCGCCTACATCCGCCACTTCGGCCTGTGCCGCATCTGCTTCCGTCAGCTGGCGCTGCAGGGGCAGTTGCCCGGCGTCCGGAAGGCAAGCTGGTAGGGAGCGCGCTATGCCAGTGACCGACCCCATAGCGGACATGCTCACGCGCATCAGAAACGCGCAGATGGTGAGCCACCCGGCGGTGGAGATGCCCTCCTCCCGCTCCAAGGCCGCCGTCGCGGACATCCTGAAGCGCGAGGGCTACATCGAAGACTACGAGGTGACCAGCCACAAGCCGCAAGATCGCCTCAAGGTGGCGCTGAAGTACGACGGCACAAAGCCCGCCATCACCGGCCTCCGCCGCGTCAGCAAGCCAGGCCTGCGGGTCAGCGTCCAGCGGAAGGAGGCGCCCCGCGCCTTCAATGGCGTCGGCATCTCCATCGTCTCCACCTCAAAGGGCGTTATGACCGGAAGAGAGGCGTGGCGCCAAGGGCTCGGCGGCGAGCTCTGGGCCTACGTGTGGTAGCGGCTATGTCCAGGATCGGCAAGCAACCCATCCCCCTGCCCAACGGCGTCAGCATCGAGGTCGGCGAGGGCGAGGTGGTCGTCAAAGGACGGGGCGGCGAACTGCGCCAGGCCGTCGATCAGGACATTGCCGTGCGCGTCGAGGACGGGCGCGTTCTGGTGGAGCGCCCGTCCGATCACCGCCGCCACCGTGCGCTCCACGGCTTGACCCGCGCCCTCATCGCCAACATGGTGACGGGCGTCGACCAGGGATTCAGCCGCACCTTGGAGATCGTCGGCTATCGCGTGCAGCAGCAGGGCGACAACGTGAACCTGCAGTTGGGGTTCAGCCACCCGGTGGTGGTTGCGCCGATGGAAGGGGTAACCTTCGAAGTGGAGGGCAACAACGTGCTGCACGTTCGCGGCCCGGACAAACAGCGGGTAGGGGAGCAGGCGGCGCAGATTCGGCGGCTGCGCCCGCCCGACGCCTACAAGGGCAAGGGCGTGCGCTACCGCGGCGAGCAACTGCGCCTCAAGCCCGGCAAGTCCGCCGCGGGGAGGGCTGGCTAACATGGCGCGAATCAAGACGGCGTGGGCGGCGCGGCGCGTCCGCCACCGGCGGCTGCGGCAGCGGCTCCACGGAACCGGCGCCCGCCCCCGCCTCAATGTCTTCCGCAGCGCGCGCCACACCTACGCCCAGGTCATCGACGACGGCGCGGGCCACACCCTCGCCGCCGCCAGCACCCGCGAGGTGGGCAAGGCGGCCAAGGCGGAGGCTGCGCGCGAGGTCGGCAAGCTGGTCGCGGACCGCGCCCGCGAGAAGGGCGTTACCTCCGTGGTGTTCGACCGCGGCGGCTATCAGTTCCACGGCAGGGTGAAGCAGTTGGCCGAGGGAGCCAGAGAGGGAGGGCTGACGTTTTGACCACAATGACCGAGCGCGCCTCGGGCGACGAACTTACCGAGCACGTGGTGCACATCCGCCGCGTGGCGAAGGTGGTCAAGGGCGGGCGCAACCTGCGATTCAACGCCATGGTGGTCGTCGGCGACGGCCAAGGCCGCGTCGGCGCGGGCCTGGGCAAGGGCCAAGCCGTGCCCGACGCCGTCCGCAACGGCGCCAACGTCGCCCGCAAGAGCATGGTCTCCATCCCCTTGAACGGCAGCACCGTCCACCACTCCGTCGCCACCAGTTTCGGTGCGTCGCGCGTCATCATTCGCCCCGCCGCCGCCGGAGCGGGCGTCATCGCGGGCGGCGCCGTGCGAGCGGTGATGGAGGCCGCTGGCGTCCGCGACGTGGTCGCCAAGACCCACGGCAGCCGCAACCCCATCAACATCGTCAAGGCGGCTCTTCAGGGCCTCCAGCAACTCCAAGGCGAGCACTCGCCGCTGCCCGACCCCGCCCTGGGCGAGCGCGCCGCTCCCCGACGCGAGCCCGCCGCCTCCCAACGAAGCGACGCCGCCCCGCGCGACCAACAACCCCGCGAGCAGGTGGACGCGGAGCAGCCCCCCGCCCCAGTAGTCGACCAGGCCGAACAACCGGTGGAGGCACCGGACGAGCCCGCCCCGGCGCCGGACGAAGCGGCGGAGCGAGACGCTCCGGAGGAGGGCGACGATGGCTAGGCTGCGCATCCGCTGGTCGCGCAGCCTCATCGGCTACGAGCGCGACCAGCGCCGCACTATCCGCGCGCTGGGTCTGCGCCGCCTCCACCAGACGGTGGAACGAGAGGACACGCCCACCATCAGGGGCATGCTGCACAAGGTGCGCCACCTGGTAACGGTGGAACAGGCGGAGGGAGGCTAGCAGTGCAGGCGCACGAGATTCGCCCCACCCACAAGCGCAAGCGCGCCAAGCGCGTCGGGCGCGGCCCCGGCTCCGGCAGGGGAACCTACTCCGGACGCGGCCTCAAGGGACAGAAGGCGCGCTCCGGCGGCGGCGTCCCGCCCCGGTTTGGGGGGGGGCAGAACCCGCAGATGAAGGGGGGGGCGATTGTCCGCGGGGTGA
>JAPPFU010000234.1 GCA_028875085.1 Chloroflexota bacterium | reverse complement strand
TCGTCATCCTGCGCGCGGTCAATGCCGGAGCGGGCGCGTTGAGGCCATTCTACGGCGCAGCAGGGCAGGGGAGCGCTAGTGTTGCCGCTCGCCGGGGCGGCTACTAGAATCGCGGAGCCGCAAGACCGCCGGACGGCGCCCGTCGTCCGAGCGTCCGGCGGCGGGGAGGGTAGTGCATGGACACGTTCGCCACCGCGCGCATCCGCAACGTCGCGCTGCTCGGCCACTCCGGGTCGGGCAAGACCACGTTGGTCGAGTCGATGCTCTTCGCGGCCAAGGCCATCAACCGCCAGGGGCGCGTGGAGGATGGCAACACCGTATCCGACTTCGAGCCGGAGGAGCACCGCCGCGGAACCAGCCTCCAGCTCTCCGTCGTCCCCTGCGTATGGGAGGGGACGAAGCTCAACCTGCTGGACACGCCGGGGTTCGCCGACTTCGTCGGCGAGCAGGTCTCGGCGCTGCGGGCGGTGGACGCCGCCGTGCTGGTCGTGTCGGCGCCCGCGGGTGTGGAGGTAGGCACCGAGTTGGCGTGGCAGCGCCTGCGCGAGGCGGGCATACCGACGATGGTGTTCGTGAACAAGATGGACCGCGACGGCGCCGACTTCGACGCCGCGCTCGCCCAGATTCACTCCGCACTCGGACGCGGCTGCGTACCCATCAATCTCCCGCTCGGCGCAGCCGATGCCTTCTCCGGCGTTGCAAGCGTCTTGAAGAGCGGCGCCTCGGATGAGGCGCAGGCCGCCCTGGCCGACGCCAAAGAGCAATTGACCGAGGCGGTCGCGGAGACGAATGACGACCTCACCGAGCGCTACCTCGAGGAGGGCAGCCTGCCGTTGGACGATATCGAACAAGGGCTGCGCGAGGGCGTCCTGCGCGGCCAGTTGGCGCCCGTACTGGCGGGCTCGGCCACCGGCGGCGCGGGCATTGTCGACCTCATCGAAGCGATCATCGGCTACCTGCCCTCGCCCGACCAAGCCGGGGCGCGCGCGGCGTCCGCCGGCGGCCAGGAGGTCAGCCTGCCCGCCGACCCGAACGGGCCGTTGGCGGCGTTCATCTTCAAGACGGCGGCCGACCCCTTCGTCGGCAAGGCATCCTACTTCCGCGTGATGAGCGGCGCGATGCGCCCCAACCAGGAAGTGTTCAACAGCACCCGCAACGAATCGGAGCGCGTCGGCCAGGTGTTCGTTCCGGTGGGCAAGGCGCAGGAGAGCGTTCCCCACCTGGACGCCGGGGACATCGGCGTGGTCACCAAACTTGCCCACGCCGTCACCGGCGACACCCTCACCACGCGGGCGGACGCCCTGCAAGCCTCCGGTCTCGACTTCCCGGAGGCGGTCTACAGCGTTGGCGTCCACCCCAAGAGCCAAGCCGACCTTGACAAGATGTCCTCCGCGCTCAACCGATTGGCGGAGGAGGACCCGTCGCTGGTGATGCGGCGCAATGGGGAGACGGGCGAACTGGTGGTGCTCGGCATGGGCGACACCCACGTCGACGTGATGGCGGAGCGCGCCAAGCGCAAGTTCGGCGTCGAACTCGACATGCGCGTCCCCCAGGTGCCCTACCGCGAGACCATCTCCAAGACCGCCAACACGGAATACAAACACAAGAAGCAGACGGGCGGCCACGGCCAGTACGGCCATGTCCTCATCCGCTTGGAGCCGCGCGAGCGCGGCGCGGGCTTCGAGTTCGGCGCCGAGGTCGTCGGCGGCAACGTCCCGAAGGAGTACATCCCCGCTGTCGAGAAGGGCGTGGTCAAGGCCATGCAGGAGGGCGCGGACGGCTTCCCGATGGTGGACATGCGCGTCGTCCTGTACGACGGCTCTAGCCACTCTGTGGACTCCTCCGGCGCGTCCTTCGAGATCGCGGGCAGCATGGCGCTCAAGCAGGGCGTGCGCACAGCCGCGCCCGTGTTGCTCGAGCCCATCATGCGCGTCTCCCTCACCGGCCCCGAGTCGGCGGCGGGCGCCGTGGTCGGCGACTTGAACGGCCGCCGCGCCCGCATCAACGGCATGACGCCCCAAGGCGGCGTGGCCGTTATCGAGGCAGAGGCGCCCCAAGCCGAGGTGCAGCAGTGGGCCACCAGCCTCCGCGCCCTCACCCAGGGCCGCGGCGAGATGCGCATCGAGTTCGACCACTTCGGCGAAGTCCCAAGCCACCTCACCCAGAAGATTATGGAGGCGGCGGGCGCGAAGTAGCCGGGCGCTAACCCCTTCGCCCGGGACTATCTCCGTTCGCCCTGAGGGAACTCGAAGGGCGGGCGCCCACTCTTGCTACGTGGGACGCGCCGCCGCTTGTGGCGCGAGGTCTTCGTTGGACCCCTCGATCGCCTCGCCCAGGTAGGGAGCGAGGAGGGCGAGGAGGCGCTCCGCCTCCGCTTGACCGTCGTCTCCGTCGGCCAGCCTGATCTCCACCTCGAATATCTGACCGACGCCCTCGACGCGGTCGAGGTTGAAGAGCGTGCGTCCGCCACGCCACACCTCGCGGCGCTTGCGTACGACCACCGAGACGCCCAACGCCTCCGCAAGCATCGCGCCGATAGCGCGGTCTTGCGCGTCAACGACGCGGTAGCGCACGGCGCGGAGGCCGCCGCCGTAAGCGTCCGCGTAAGCGATGAGTTCGCGCCGCCCGCCCTCCTCGCGCAACTTCAGGCGGCCTGCGGGGACGCGGTAGTAGGTGTCGGTCTGGCGCTTGATCCCGATGCGCTCCGCGCTGATGGCGCGCAAGACGCGGCGCACCGGACGGAAGTCGGGGCAGAAGCGTTTAATCTCGCGATTACGCCGCCACTCCCCCACGGCGCTAGGCGCTCCCTCCCGTCAACTCCGCGACGAGAGCGGGAACGAACTCGTTCCAATCGGCGATGACGCCCAGGTCGCAGGCGCGGAAGAACTGCGCGCGGCGGTTGCTGTTCACCACTACCACCGTCCCCGCCCGCTGGATGCCGACGGTGTGGTTGAAGTCGCCGCGCACGCCCACGCCGATGTAGAGCGCGGGGGCGACCGAGCGCCCGGTGAGGCCCACTTGTCGTTGGCGCGGCATCCAGCCCGCTTCCACCACGTCGCGTGTGCAGATGAGCTCCGCGCTCAGCGCGTCCGCCAGCGGTTGCAGGCGCGAGATGTCCGCCTCGGAGCCGACACCCATGCCGACCGCCACCACGCTCCACGCGTCCTCCAGGTCGGCGGTCTAGCCCTGCTCGACCGCGCGGCGCGCGATGAACCC
>JAPPFU010000229.1 GCA_028875085.1 Chloroflexota bacterium | reverse complement strand
GCGCAGGAGCGGCTTCGAGTGCTTGTAGCCGCAGTGCTCGCTCCACAGCGCGCCGAACAGCCCCAGTTCCACCTCGTTGGGTTCGCGGCCCAGCTTGTCCACGATCAGGTCGTACTCCGCGCGACTCAGCGCGATGGCGTCCAGTTGCTCTTGCGAAACGCTCACGCGCTCACCCCCACCATCGCCACGCCCGCTACCACCAGCGCCGCGCCAAGCAGTGCGCGCCGCGTGATGCGCTCCGTCCCGCGAAGCAGCAGCAGCACGAATGCGTAGGAAGCCAGCGGCACGGAGCCGGTGATGGGCACGGCGACGCTGAAAGGGATGCGCTCCAACGAGGTGTAGAAGGCGCCGATGGCGAAGGCGTAGGCCACGCCCGCCGCAAGCCCCCATAGCACGCCGCTCCGAGGCGGCTGCGCGCCGCGCGATAGCGCCCGCATGTTCACCGCGAACAGCAGCGTAAGCCCGAACAGCGCTTCGTAGAAGGCGACCACCACGCCGGACGTGCCGTCCCCCACCAGTTGGCTCGCCACGTAGCCCGCGCTGGCGAACGAGCACGCCGCCAGCCCCGCGAGCAGGATGCCCGCCGTAACCGTGGAGGGGCGCGGCGCGCGCGCGGCGAGGCGGCTCATTCGGTTATCCGCTCGCGATCGCCGACCAGCACGGCCACCCCCGCGACGATGACGAACGCGCCGCCGACGGTGAGCAGGCCCGGCCGCTCGCCGCCCAGCGTTACGGCCAGCAACACGCCGAACAGCGGCCCCGCGCCGAGGATGGGCGCGGCCAACGTAACGCCCGCGCGCTTGAGTCCGTGGAAGTAGGCGACGTTGCCGCTTACGTAGGCGAGGAAGCCCATCAGCGCCGCCAGCCCGAAGAACGCCAATCCGTGCCCGGAGAACGCGCCCGGCCCTTCCGCCATCAGCACGGCGGCGCCGAGCGAGACCACCGTCATCGGCACGGTGATGAAGAGGATCCCCGCCGGGGAGAGATGGAACATCGCTCGCCGCGCGATTACGTCGCCCAGGCCGAAGCACAGGGTAGAGAAGAGGACGAGGCCGATTCCGAACGCCAAGCCTAGACCGCCGCGGGCGAGCCGCTCAGCGCCGCCAGCATCGACCGGATGAACAACAGGCCGTCCACGCCGCCCAGCGCCTCCTCTACCACCCGCTCGGGGTGCGGCATCAGCCCCAGCACGTTGCCCGCCTCGTTCGTGACCCCGGCGATGTTGTCCCGCGAGCCGTTGGGGTTCGCCTCGGGCGTCGGGCGTCCGTCCGCGCCGCAGTAGCGCAGCGCCACCTGCCCGTTGGCCTCCATCCGCGCCAGCGTGTCGTCGTCCGCGTAGTAGTTACCGTCGCCGTGGGAGATGGGGACGGTAACTACCTGCCCCGGCGCGGCGGCAGAGGTGAAGGGCGACGCGGCGCGCTCGACGCGCAGCAGCTGAGGCTGGCAGCGGAACTCGAGGCTGCGGTTGCGCATCAGCGCGCCGGGGAGCAAGCCCGCCTCGCACAGCACCTGGAAGCCATTGCAGGAGCCGAGCACCGGGCCGCCCGCGTCCGCGAACTCCGCGATGGCCGGCATGATGGGTGAGAAGCGCGCGATGGCGCCGGGGCGCAAGTAGTCGCCGTAGGAGAAGCCGCCTGGCAGCACCACCGCGTCGAACCTGCGCAGTGAGCGCTCGAGGTGGAACACGTGCTCCGCCTCCGCGCCCGCGACCTCCGTCAGCGCGCGCATCCAGTCGCGGTCGCTCCACGTGCCGGGGAAGACTACGATGGCGAATCGGGGCGCCATGCGCCTACGCCTCTCCCCGTTCCGCGAGCGCTTGGAGCGTCTCGCCGACGATCTCGTTGACCATGGCGCCGTCTGCTTGGCCGCGCACTTGGGGCATCAGCTTGCCCATCACCTTGCCCCGGTCGCCGGGGCCGCTCGCGCCTACCTCGGCGGCGGCGCGTTGGGCCAGTTCCGCCACCTCCTCGCGAGTGAGTTGCCGGGGCATGTAGCGTGTAAGCACGTCCAATTCCGCCTGCTCCTTGGCCGCCAGGTCGTCGCGGCCCGCGCCGCGGTAGGTCTCGATGCTCTCGCGGTACTGGCGGCTCATGCGCGAGAGCACGTCCACCGCCTCGCGGTCGTCGAGCGCGCCGCCCTTCTCCTTTTCGCGGTTGAGGACGGCGGCCTTGATGAGGCGCGCGGTGTCCCGCGTGAGCGTGTCACCGCCCTTCATCGCGGCCTTTATGTCGTCCTCCAGGCGCTGCTTGATGCTCATCGTCCCCTCTATGGTAGCGGCGGCAGTTCGCGGAAGAGATTGGCCATCTGCACCGCTGCCTCGGCCGTGTCGGCGCCTCGGTTGCCCAGGGCGCCGCCCGCGCGGGCGACCGCCTGCTCCGCGTTGTCCACGGTCAGCACGCCGAACGCGATGGGCACGCCCGTCTCTCGCGCCACGGCGTTGATGCCCTGCGCCGCGCAGTCGGCCACCACGTTGAAGTGATAGGTCTCGCCGCGTATCACACAGCCCAACGCGACCAGCGCGTCCCACCCGCCGCCCTTAGCCATGCGGCTTGCGGCTTGCGGCAGTTCGAGGGCGCCGGGAACCCACGCGACGACGATGTCCTTGTCGGGAATGCCGCACGCGCGCAGCGCCTCCAGCGCGCCCGACAGCAGCCGCGCGGTGATGAACTCGTTGAAGCGAGAGGCGATGACGCCGACGCGCAGGTTTTCAGCTTCGCGGCTGCCTTGGAACTCGGTGACCATCGCGCCCCAAGTGTAGCCGCCGGGCACCGGGCGCGGCTAGCGGGCGGGGGCAGACTGTCAGACGGGGCAGCCTCCCTACGCGGACGCCAACTCCGCGACGGCGGCGGCGAGGTTTACCCGCTGCTCGTAGATGGCGCTGCCCATGATGACGCCCTCGACGCCGATGGACGCCAGACGGCGCAGGTGGTCGATGGAGGCGACGCCGCCCGACGCGATGAGGCGCGCCCCGCCGCGCCACTCCCCTTCCCCTGCGACGGAGAGGGCGCGTGCCTGCTGCGCCATCGCCTCGACCGCCTCGAAGTTCGGCGCAGTGAGAGCGCCGTCGCGTGCGATGTCGGTGAAGATGAACCGCCCAACGCCCAGTGCGGCCAGGCGCGTCATGGTCTCGGCGGCGCTTGCGTCCGTCTGCTCGCGCCACCCGGCGAGGGCGAGCGCGCCGTCCCGTGCGTCCAGCCCCACGGCCACGCGCTCGGCGGAGTAGACTACGAG
>JAPPFU010000054.1 GCA_028875085.1 Chloroflexota bacterium | reverse complement strand
GTCGAAGATCATGCCGTAGTCGGGCGTGTCGATGCCAAGCATCTTCTGCATGGCGGCGCTGGTGAGGCCGACCTTCTTGCCGACGATCTTGCGCCCGCTCGCCAGCTTCTTCTCCAACACCTGTTCCTGAACACGGTAGGCGTCCTCCGGGGTCAGGTCGGGGTGTTTCTCGGTCAGCGGCGGGATGAACTCGTGTGTCTGCTCCGCGCGCCACAGCGCGTCCGCAAGCTCCGCCACCTGCGCGTCGTTCAGGCTCATGCTCCCTCCTTGCGTGTTCGTGCGCCGGCCGCCGCCGTCCGCGGCAGGCTGCGCTAGATCTGCTTCAGTCCCATGCCCTTGGCCGCCTCGAGGTAGGGCAGCCCCTTGGCCAGGCCCTCCTTGAAGACGTCCTCCTTCGCCTTGATCTTGTCCAACTCGTTCAGCGCGTCGTCGTACATCGCCTGCGGCACCACTACCGCGCCCGTCTCGTCCGCGAAGACGAAGTCGCCCGGCCGCACCGACACGCCCCCTACTTTCACCGGCTCCTCGTTGACGGAGCCGAGGCGCAAGCGCGTCTTGCCGGCGGTCGGGCAGACGTGGCGCGCCAGCACGGGAAAGCCCAGCGCGCGCATGATGTCCGCGTCGCGCACCGCGCCGTCCACGATGAGGCCGGACACGCCGAGGTTCTGCGCCGCGATGGCGGCCAGTTCGCCCCAAACGGTGATGTACTCGCCGCCGACGTCGATGGTGATGACGTCGCCCGCCGACGCCCGCGCCAGAATCTGCCCCAGCGCGATCTCGTCCGCACCGAACGTCCCCGGCGTGCCGACGAGCATGCGCACGGTCAGCGCGCGCCCGTGGAACTTCTGCCCGTGCGACAGCGGCTGCAAGCCCACCATCGCGCCGTCGTAGCCCAGGATATCCAGCGCGTCCGCGAACATCCCGCTGTCGATGCCTTCGAAACCCTTCACGGCCATGCCTGTGCTCCTCTTGCTAGCGCTGCCCCCGATTCTAGCAGGTTAGAATGCCTTTTCGCGGGGGCAGCCGTCTATGGAAGGCATCACAGGGAAAACGGCCATCGTAACGGGCGCGGGGCGCGGCATCGGCAGAGGGCTCGCCGCCGCCCTCGCCGCCCATGGCGCGCGCCTCGTCCTCAACGACCTCGACCAAACGCCGCTGGAGGAGACCGCCGCGCTCACGGGCGGCGACCCGGCGCTCGTAGCGGGCTCCGTAACCGACCCGCAAGTGGGCGCGCGGTTGACGGAGGCGGCGCTGGACCGCTTCGGCGCTCTCGATGTCGTCGCCGCGTGCGCGGGCTACACGTGGGACGGCATGTTCCACCGTATGACGGACGACCAGTGGCGCGCCATCGTGGACGTGCACCTGAACGGAACTTACAACGTCGCGCGCCCCGCGTTCGCCGCTATGCGCGACCTCGCCCGGGCCGAGGCCGAGCGTGGCGAGCGCCCCGCTCCCCGCAAGATCGTCACCGTCTCCTCTATGTCCGCCTTCGGCAACGTGGGCCAGGCCAACTACGCGGCGGCCAAGGCGGGCGTCGTCGGCTTGACGCGCACGCTGGCGCTCGAGGGAGCGCGCTTCAACATCCTCGCCAACTCCGCCGCGTTCGGCCCCATCGACACGCGGCTGACTAGGGCGCGCGAGGAGCAGGACGAGCGGGTGGGCGAGGCGGCGCTGGGGATTCCACAGGCCGCGCGCGACGCCTACCTCGCCGCCATACCGCTAGGACGCACGGGAACCATCGAGGAGGCGGTTGGCCCGCTCCTCTTCCTCGCCTCGGATCACGCCAACTACGTGTCGGGCGCGCTGCTGGAGGTCAACGGCGCCGCCCACATCGGCTAGCGCCGCCCGCGAAACGCTTACCCTGCGCTGACCGCCTCGCGCTCCATGTGCAGGCGCTCCTTCAGCGCGGCCACAGCCTCGTGCGACCCGTACACGGTCGTGAGCTTCCCGTTCACCCGCACCTTCATGCGGCTGATGTGTCCGCCCTTGGCCAGCAGCCACAGCGACCAGTTCAGCGCCGAGCGTTTCAACCGCGGGAACACCCGCAGCAACTCGTCGCCCTGGTACTCGAACACCTCGTCCGAACGGCGCATGATCTCCTCGTAGACCATGGCTTGCAGCGGCGGCAGTCCACCCGCGCCGGGAAGGCTGTACTCGGCTATCTGCGAGATCTTCATCGCCCCGTCCCTCGCCCGCCTTGCGCTCGCACATTTGAACGAACGCTAAGATTTCGGCTAAGCCAAAGTCTAACACTTCGCCTAAGCGCCGCAAAGCACATAAGAGCGCCTCCTAGCGCGGATACGGACGCTCCAGCCTCTCTGCTAGACTGCTCCGCGATGACCTCCTCCGACCCGGGCCCCGCCCTCTCCCTCGACGACGTTCGCCACGTCGCCGCCCTCTGCCGCATCGGAATGACGGACGACGAATTGGAGCGCATGCGCGTGGAGTTGGCCGACCTCCTCGCGGAAGTCGCGCTCATCCAATCGGTGGACACTGCGGGCGTCGAGCCCACCGGGCACGCCGTCGACAACGTCAACAGCGTTATGCGCGAGGACGAGCCCGCCGACCCGATGCCCGTCGACGACGTGCTCCTCAATGCCCCTGTGCGCGAGGGCGGCTACTTCCGCACCCGCTCCGTGCTCGAATAGGCGTGCCTGAACCCCTCTACTATCTCTCCGCCGAGGAGATGTCGGACGCCTTGTGGCGGCGCGAGTTGACCGCGGCGGAGCTGGCGGAGGCTCACTTCGACCGCATCGCCGAGGTCGAAGACGAGGTCGGCGCCTACCTCAGCGTAACCACCAATCTAGCCATCGTCCAGGCGCGCGCCGCCGACGCGCGGCTGGCGGCGGGAACGGCGGCGCCGCTCACCGGCGTTCCTATGCAGTTGAAGGACAACCTCAACGTGCGCGGCACAGCCACGACCTGCGCGTCGCGGATGCTGGAGACCTACGTGGCTCCCTACGACGCCACCGTATCGGCGGCGCTGATCGGCGCGGGCGCAGTCCTGCTCGGCAAGGGCAACATGGACGAGTTCGCCATGGGCTCCTCCACCGAGAACTCCGCGTTCAAGACCGTCCACAACCCCTGGGACCTCTCCCGTGTGCCCGGCGGATCGAGCGGTGGGCCCGCGGCGGCAGTCGCTGCGGGGTTGGCGCCATACTCGCTCGGCTCGGACACCGGCGGCTCCATACGACAGCCTGCAGCCCTCTGCGGCATCGTCGGCCTGAAGCCAA
>JAPPFU010000179.1:3009-3253 GCA_028875085.1 Chloroflexota bacterium | reverse complement strand
ACTTGATACGGGGTGGGGATCTCGCTTCGATTGGGGCGGGGGCGGCGGCGCGCTAGTCCGACACGTCCATCTTGATGAGGGGCAGTGGCCCGCGCTTCTCCGCCGGCGGCACGTAGGGCCAGTACTTCGCCAACGCGCCCGCGTCGACACCCCAGTCGGTGCCGGTGACGAGGCGCGCGTAGTCGGAGCACATCCACGCCACCACGTGGCCGTAGTCGGTCGGCGTCGGCAGCTCACCCAGGGG
>JAPPFU010000179.1:0-2999 GCA_028875085.1 Chloroflexota bacterium | reverse complement strand
GCCACGAAGTCTGCCGTCCCGCCCGTGCGGAACTCCTCGCCCGGCTGCCCGCCTGCGTTCTCGCGCGGCGACTGGCCGGGGAGCGGCGGAAAGCCCATCGGCCCGCGGACGCCCGCCGCCTCCCGCGCCTTCAGGATATCGGGGTTGTCCACCTGCGTGGCCGTGGGCGTGAAGCTGTTGATGCGGATGCCGTAGGGCGCGAGGTCCATCGCCGCTGCGCGCACAAACTGGATGATACCCCCTTTGCTGGAGCAGTAGCCGACGCTGTTCGCGCGCCCCTGCCAGCCCGCCGTCGAGATGATGCAGATGATGCTGCCCTTGATGCCCTTCTCGACCATGTGGCGCCCCACCCACTTGGTGTTGAAGAAGTTGCCGGACAGGTTGACCATAATCTGGCGCGTCCACCGCTCCGCCTCGAACTCCAACACGCTCGCGCCGCCGTCGATGCCCGCGCAGTTGATGAGGATGTCGATGCGCCCCCACTCGTCCACGACGCGCTGCACGTACGCCTTCACCTCCTCCTCGTCGGATACGTCGCCGGGGATGCTCATCGCCTCGACGCCGTTGCGTTGGAGGCGCTCGACGGTGGCCTCCGCCACCTCGGGGCGTACGTCGTTGCAGGCCACCTTCGCGCCGTACTTGCCCAGCATCAGCGCCAGTCCGCTGCCGATGTTCGGGCCTACGCCGGTAACCAACGCCACCTTGCCGTTCAGGTTCACGTCCATAAGAGATGCTCTCCTCGCCTTGGTTGTCGCGGCGTGAAGGGTAGCAGACGGCGCGCCTCTTGGCCGCACGGCGCGCGCAGCAGCGCCAAGCCGTACAATCCGCGTATGACCTCGCCGCAGCGCCCGCCCGCATCGCTCAACGGCCGCCTGCGCGCCATCGGCAGCGCCACCGCCGCGACCGAGTTGCGCGCCATGGGCATCCGCGACTCGCACATCCTCGGCCCCGTCAGCATTACGCCTGGCGCCGCCGTCGCGGGGCCTGCCGTTACCTTGCAGTTCATGCCCAAGCGCGAAGACCTGCACCCGGAGGTCGACGTGTACGCCGACCCCGAATCGCAACTCCACCGCCACTCGCTCTACGCGGCGCAAGCGGGCGACGTGGTGGTCGTGGACGCACGCGGCGATATGTCCAGCGGCGTCTTCGGCGAGATGATGCTCACCTACTTCCATCGCAAGGGCGGCGCGGGCATCGTGGTGGACGGGTGCATCCGCGACGTTGGCTACGCCAAGCAACTTGGCCTGGGCATCTGGACGCGGGGCGCGACGCCCAACTTCCACGCGCAGACCAACATCGTCGCATTCGCAGTCAACGTTCCCATCGCCTGCGGCGGACGCCTGGTGCTGCCGGGCGACATCATCGTGGCGGACGACGACGGCGCGGTAGTCGTGCCCGCCGCGATGGCCGCCGCCGTGGCCGACCGCGCCGAGGCGCACGCGGAGTGGGAGGAGTTCAGCCGCACGCGCCTCGAGGAGGGCGGCGACCTCCGCAAGTACTACCCTATCCGCGCCGACGCCCAAGCCGAGTACGAGGCGTGGCGGGCGCAGCGCCGCGGAGAATCGGGCGGTTAGGAGCACCTCTATGGAGTACGCGCGCCTCGGCCCCACGGGCCTCAACGTCTCCCGCGTCTGCCTCGGCGCGGCGCTGTTCGGCCTTGCGCCGCTGGAGGAGGACGCTCCCGCCCTCGTCAACCGGGCGCTTGACCTGGGGATCAACTTCTTCGACGTGGCGAACTCTTACGGCAACCGCCCCAGCTTCGACCGGCCGGGATTGCCCACGCACGACCAGCGCAAGTCGGCGGAGGAGATCATCGGCGCGATTCTCCGCCCACGCCGCGCGGAGGTAGTGCTCGCCTCGAAATTGGGCGAGCCTATCTACGACGGCCCCAACGGACGCGGCCTCAGCCGCGTGCACGTGATGCGCGCCGCCGAGGACTCGCTTCGCCGCCTTGGAACGGACTACATCGACCTCTACTACGCGCACCACCCCGACCCCAACACGCCCATCGACGAGACGCTGCGCGCGATGGAAGACCTCATCCGCGCGGGGAAAGTGCGCTACTTCGCCCTCTCCAACTACGCGGGCTGGCAGACCGCCGAGGCAGTGCTGACGGCGCGGACGCTCGGCGGCGCAGCGGCGCCCGTCTGCAACCAAGTGCGCTACAGCCTCGCCTCCCGCGCCGTAGAACGGGAGGTCGTCCCCGCGTGCGAGCGGTTCGGCCTCAGCGTGCTGCCGTACAGCCCTCTCGGCGGCGGCCTGCTGAGCGGCGCGGCGAACACGCGCCGCCCCATCGCGGGCGTGCAGCGCTGGCGCGGCGGAGGCCCCGGCTACGCACCGGAGCAGGTGGCCGTGGCCGAGCGGATGGACGCCCTCGGCGCGGAGTGGGGGCATCACCCGACGCACTTGGCGCTGGCGTGGCTGCTGGCCAAGCCGGCCGTCGCCAGCGTTGTCATCGGCGCGAGCCGCGTCGCCTCGCTGGAGGAGGCCGCCGGGGCGGTCGACGCGCGCCTCGCACCGGAGCAGTTGGAGACTCTGGACGGCGTGGGCGCGGGTCTGAGCGCGTAAGCGCCCGATACGCCGCCGAAGGCGCTACTCCGTGCTACAGCGGATAGTGTAGGCTGCGCGTCGTGGAACCCCTCCCCCTCCTCGAGGCGCGCCAGCTGACCAAGCACTACGGCGCAACTATCGCGCTCGAATCGGCCTCCTTCCGGATAGATGAGGGGATAACTGGGCTGCTCGGCCCCAACGGGGCGGGCAAGAGCACCACCTTCAAGCTATTCCTTGGCCTGACCAGGCCGACGTCGGGCAGCGCGTGGGTGGCGGGCGAGGAGCCGTACAGCAACGTCGAGCATCGCGCGCGCCTCGGTTACATGCCGGAGTATGAGGCGCTGCCGGGCAGCGTAACCGCCTCCGAGTTCCTGATGCACATGGCGCAGGTGAGCGGTCTGCCTCCGTCGCAGGCGCGCACGCGCGCCGCCGACACCCTGCGCCATGTG
>JAPPFU010000118.1 GCA_028875085.1 Chloroflexota bacterium | reverse complement strand
AGCAAGCGCCCTACGACGCTTATGGCCTGGTGGACTTCGACGTCATCACGGCGACTGGGGCGGACAACTTCGACCGCTTCTGGGTGCGGATGCAGGAGGTGCGCGAGTCGCTGCGCATCATCGAGCAGTGCTGCGCACAGATCGAGCCGGGCCCGGTGCGCACGACGATGGCGATGCTCTTCCGCCCGCCGCCCGGCGAGGCCTACGTGCCCATCGAGGCGCCTAAGGGCGAACTGGGCTTCTACCTGGTGAGCGACGGCACGATCGCGCCGTACCGCTGTCACATCCGCTCGCCCTCCTTCATCAACCTGAGCCTCTTCAAAGAACTCCTGGTGGGCTGGAAGCTGGCCGACGCGGTGGTGAGCCTGGGCAGCCTCGACTTCAACATGGGCGAGGTTGACCGCTGATGAGCGACCTGCTCACCGACAACGTCATCTTCCGCAACGTCTACGCCTTCGTCGTGAGCGGGTTGGGCGCGGAGTGGGCGTGGCTCGCGTGGCTGACGGCGGGGTTCGTGCTGGTGATGCTGGTGGTGAACGCGGTGATGGCACTGGCGACGGGCTACACGTGGGCGGAGCGGCGCCTGCTAGGCAGGCTGACCAATCGCCTCGGCCCGAATCGCGCGGGGCCGTCCGGCACACTGCAGCCGCTGGCCGACGCCATCAAACTGCTGACGAAAGAAGACATCGTGCCCGCGGCGGGCGACCGCCTCATCTTCAACGTCGCGCCGGTGCTGATGCTGGCGTCGGTGCTGCTTGCGGCGGCGGTCATCCCCTTCGGCGCGGGCGCGTTCGTAACCGACCTGAACGTAGGCATCCTCTACCTCGCCGCCGTATCGAGCCTCGCGTCGATCGCCGTGCTGATGGCGGGCTTCTCCTCGGCCAACAAGTTCTCGACCTTCGGGAGCATGCGCGCCGTGGCAGTGCTGGTGTCCTACGAGATACCGCTGGTCATGGCGCTGCTAGGCATCACCGTGCTGGCGGGCACGATGTCGCTGGTGGGTGTGGTGGAGGGACAGCACGCGCCCTACCTGCTGGTCGCGCCGCTCGGCGCGTTCGTCTTCGTTACGGCCATCTCGGCGGAGCTGAACCGCACGCCCTTCGACGTTACCGAGGGAGAATCGGAGATCGTGGCGGGCTACCTGACGGAGTACAGCGGGATGAAGTTCGGCGTGTTCTATCTCGCCGAGTTCGCGGCGCTGGTGGTTGCGGGGGGCGTGTTCGCGGCGCTCTTCCTGCAAGGCTGGCGCTGGGACGTGCTGCCCTCCTATCTGTGGTTCATCATCAAGGTGGGGGGCTTCGCCATCGCCGCCACGTGGATCCGGGCGACGCTGCCGCGCCTGCGCCCCGACCAGATATTGGCCTTCGCGTGGAAGTTCCTCTTCCCGGTGAGCATGGTGAACGTCGCGGCGTTGAGCGTGCAGCGGCTCTGGCTCGGCGGTGCGGACGGGGCGCTGACCTCGTCCGACCTCTGGCTGATGGCGGCCATCAACTGGCCGCTCGCGCTCGTTGCGGTCGCCGTGATGGGGCGCATCGCGCGCGTCCGCGAGCGGCCTGTGCGGATTGCGGCGGCGGGAGCGCGCTGATGCTGGGCTTCGGGATGGCGAAGGGCTTCCGCGTTACGCTGCGCAACTTCCTGCGCAAGCCGTTCACGACCCAGTACCCGGAGGAGCGGCTGCCGCAGCATCCGCGCTTCCGCGGTCAGGAGTTCACCTGGTACGAGGAGCGCTGCACGGGATGCGCGTCGTGCGCCAAGTACTGCCCGCTGGGAATCATCCGCATCGTAACCGGCCCGGACGGCGGCAACGAGCAGGAGGGCGGCAGCTACTCGATCGATGTGTTCGACATCGACCAGGCGCGCTGCATGTACTGCGGCCTGTGCGTGGAGGCGTGCCCCTACGACGCGCTGCACATGGGGACAAACTTCGAGGCCGCGCAGGAGCGGCGCGAAGACCTGGTGATAACGGTGGACGACCTGAGGGCGCGAGAGAAGCGCCCGAGCGCGTGGTTCCGCCCGCAACTGGCGAAAGAGCAGTTCGACCCCTACGCAGAGAACGCCGACTGGAAGCGCGTAGGCCGCGAGCCCTACTTCTGGCACCCGAACCGCCCTGAGTGGCAGCCGGAGGAGCAGGCGCAGCAGGCCTCCGCCGACGGCGACTACGAGGGCTAGCGCGGTGGAGAACGCCTTCCAAGAGGCCGTGTTCTGGGCGCTCGCCGCCGTAACCGTCGGTGGCGCGCTGCTGGTGGTAACGCAGCGCGACATGCTGCGCGCCGCGCTCGCGCTCATCGTCTCCTTCCTCGGCGCCGCGGGGCTATACGCCCAGATGAACGCGGCGTTCGTGGCGGTAGCGCAAGTGCTCATCTACGGAGGCGCGGTGTCGGTGTTGGTGATATTCGCCGTGATGATGACGCGCGACGTTCCGGCGGCGAACCGGGGCGCGCCGGTTCAACCGGCGGCGCTCGCGGCGGCGGCGCTCCTGTTCGCCGGGCTGGCGTGGGCGATCGCGCAGGCGGAGTGGACGTTGCTGCCGGATGCGCTGCCCGGCCCGTTGGAGGCGGTGTTCGTCGATTCGGCCTCGACGTTGGGGACGCTGCTGTTGACCGACTACGTGCTGGCGTTCGAGGCGGTGGGCGTGCTGCTGCTCGCGGCGGTGATCGGCGCGCTGGCGCTGGTGCGGGAGCGCTAGGCCCGTGCTCGAACGCTACCTGCTCATCTCGGCGCTGCTGTTCGCCATCGGGCTGTACGGCACGCTGTCGCGGCGGCACGTCGTCGCGGTGCTCATCTCCATCGAACTGATGCTCAACGGCGTGAACGTGGCGCTCATCGCCTTCTCGCGCTACACCGTCCCGGCCGCCGTCCGCCTCGGCGGCGCGGGGGATGCGGCGGCGGCGGGCGCGCTCACCGGGCAGGCGTTCGCGCTGTTCGTCATCGTCGTTGCGGCGGCGGAGGCGGCGCTGGGGCTTGCGCTGGTGATCGCGCTCTTCCGCGCGCGAGGCACGGCGGACATTACGGAGGTCAGCCTGATGCGGCGCTAGCCGCGCGTGGCGCTATGTGGGTCGAGTACAAGCGGGCGCCGACGTTGATGGCCGCCGAGATGTGGCAGGAGATCCTCGAGGGCGAGGGGCTGCCGGTGCGCTTGCTCCCGGTGGACGGCCTCGAAGCCTACGCGGAGTCGGCGGCGTTCCGCGTGATGGTTCCGCGCGGGCGCGAGCACGTGGCCGACGAGATTCTGAGGAAGTTGTAGATGATCGGCGAGCCGCTGGCTTGGCTCA
>JAPPFU010000075.1 GCA_028875085.1 Chloroflexota bacterium | reverse complement strand
CGGAACTTTAACCGCCCGACCAGGTGCACCAGTTCGGGGTGCAGGCCGCGCACGCCCGCGTCGAGCACCGCCTGCTCGCCCGACCGCTTGATGGTCGTCTCCACCTCGTTCTTCGCCTTGTCGACCGACTCCTCGATGCGCGCCGGGTGGATCCTCCCGTCGGCGATCAGGTTCGTCAGCGCCAGGCGCGCCACCTCCCGCCGGATCGGGTCGAAGCACGAAATGGTGACCGCCTCCGGCGTGTCGTCGACGATGAGGTCGACCCCCGTGGCCGATTCGATGGTGCGGATGTTCCGCCCTTCCCGCCCGATGAGCCGCCCCTTCATCTCGTCGTTGGGCAGCGCCACCTGCGCGGTTGTCGTCTCCGACACCACTTCGGACGCGAGGCGCTGGATGGACAGCGCGATCGCCTTGCGCGCCTTCTCATCCGCCTCCGACAGCATCCGCTGCTCCAACTCGTAGTAGCGGCGGGCGAGGTCGTGCTTCATCTCGCCCTCCGCCTGCTCCATGATCTGCGCGCGCGCGTCCGCCGTCGTCAGCCCTGCCGCCTCTTCCACCTGGCGCAACCGCTTGGCCAGCAACTCGTCCGCCTGGGACAAGCGCTCTTCCGTCTCCTGCTCGCGGTCGCCCAAGCTCTGCTCCCGGCGCTCCATGCCCTCTTGGCGCTTGTCGAGCGCCTGCTCGCGGTTGGCGAGGCGGCTCTCGAACTGCTGCGCCTCCTTGCGCCGCTCGCGCAGCGTCGTGTCGCTCTCCCGACGCGCCTCCCGCGCCTCGTGGCGCGCGTCGTTCACCAGGCGCTTCGCCTGGTCGTCCGCGTCCTTGGTGATGCGCTCCGCTTCCTTGCGCGCGGCCTGGAGGCCGCGGTTGGCCAGGCGGCTCTGCACGAGGATGCCGCCGCCCACGCCGATGACGATTCCGCCGATTGCCGCGATGACCAGAGTCAATGCGTCCATCCGCTTACTCCTTGCGCCCTGCGCGCGCTCGCGTCTTCCCTGTGGAAGACCGGACACGCGGGCCGGTTTTCGGTGGCGGCCCTGAGGAGCCGCCGCGTTGTCCGGCGGGAAGCGGCAAGAAGCGCCGTCTCCCGTCGGAGGCGGCGAAGCGCGCGAGGCTTGGCGCGTGTCCGGCGGCGCTAGACGACCGCCGCAGGCTCGGGTTCCGGCTCCGGCTCTCGCTCCGGCGCGGGCGTCGCGTCGGCGTGGGCTTCCTTGTGGGCGAGCCGAATCTCCTGCTCCAACTCGTCCATCAGCGCGGGATTCTCGCGGAGGAACTCCTTCGAGCGCTCGCGCCCTTGCCCCAGCCGCAACTCCCCGTAGGAGTAGTTGGCGCCCGACTTCCGCAGGAAGCCTTGCTCCACTCCTAGGTCGAGCAGGTCGCCCGCCTTGCTGATGCCCTGGTTGAACATGATGTCGAACTCCGCCTGCTTGAACGGCGGCGCCACCTTGTTCTTCACCACGCGCGCCTTCACCCGGGAGCCGACCACATCGCTCCCGTTCTTGATCGACTCGACCCTACGCAGGTCGAGCCGCACCGAGCTGTAGAACTTCAGCGCGCGCCCGCCAGGCGTAACCTCCGGATTCCCGAAGAATACGCCTACCTTCTCCCGCAATTGGTTCACGAACACCACGGAGGTGCGGGAATGGTTCACGGCGGCGGTAAGCTTGCGCAGCGCTTGCGACATGATGCGGGCCTGAAGACCCACGTGCGTGTCGCCCATGTCCCCCTCAAGCTCTGCGCGCGGTACGAGCGCCGCCACGCTGTCGATGACCACCACGTCCATCGCCCCACTGCGCACCAGGTACTCCACGATCTCCAGTGCCTGCTCCGCCGAGTCCGGCTGAGAGATGAGCAAGGATTCCGTCTGTACCCCGCAGCGGGCCGCGTACGCGGCGTCCAGGGCATGCTCGGCGTCTACGTAGGCCGCCGTTCCGCCGTTCCGTTGGCATTCGGCGATGATGTGGTGGCACAGGGTGGATTTCCCCGCCGACTCCGCTCCGAACACCTCCGTCACCCGGCCCCGGGGGATTCCCCCGATGCCCAGGGCGAGGTCGAGCGAGATCGACCCGGTAGGGATGGCCTCCACGTGCATCAACTGCTGGGCCTCGCCCAGCCGCATGATGGAACCGCGGCCGAATTGGCGCTCAATCTGGCCTAGCGCCAGTTCCAGCGCTTGATCCTTCTCAGACACGCTTTGCCTCGCGTCTTCACCATCCAACGTTTCATCGATTCTACCAGATAGGCAGGAGGGATGGCGCGCTCCGATTCTGAACGCCCCCGCCGACCCCCGCAATCCCCATATGTCACACCCCTTGTCGCGCACCCCTGTCCCTACGACGCAACGCGGGAAAGATAGCGCCCCGTTGCAGCCCCTGCCACCGAACGGCTATGGTTCGCGCGCTATGATGACCGGCGAGCAGGAACGGCGCAGGGCGTGGCAGGACTTCCTCTACACCTACAAGGTGGTGCTCGGCGACCTCGAGCGGCGGATGATGGAGGAGTCGGGCTTCCCCCTCACCTGGTACGACATCCTCGCCGCGCTCCACCAAGAGCCGGAGCGCCGCCTGCGCCTCCAGGCTCTGGCCGACAGCATCATGCTCAGCCGCAGCGGCCTCACCCGCCTCGTTGACCGCATGGCCGAGGCCGGCCTCATCCGCCGCGAGCCCTGCTCCACCGATCGCCGCGGCGCCTACGCCGTGCTCACCGCCGACGGAGAGGCCGCCTTTCAGCGCGTCGCCCCCGACCACCGCAGGCGCGTCCGCGAACACTTCCTCGGCCTGTTGGACGACGCCGACGTCGGCGCCTTGCGCGCGGCGCTCGGCAAGGTGCTCGCCGCCGCGGGCCACGCCGAGCGCGCCTACGACGCCCCCGGCGAGCGAGAGGCCGCGTTGGCCGGGTAGCCGCCCCGCGCTGCTACAATCGGGAGTGCCTCCGCGACGGCGCGGCGGCCTCGCTCGATGACCGACTACGCCACCCACCACTTCAAGGTCGCCTCCGACTTCACCGTGTCGGTCGGCTACGACCGCCGCCTCGCGCCCTTCGACATCGACGCCTCCATCGCCCACGCCCGTATGCTCGGCACCCAGGGCATCATCCCCGCGGCGGACGCGGACGCCATCGTGCGCGGACTGGCCGCCCTGCGCGCGGAGGCGGAGCGGGGCGACTTCCCCTGGCGCGACGAGATCGAGGACGTGCACATGAACCTCGAGCGCCGCCTCGCCGAGGTCATCGGCGAGCCCGCCGCGCGCCTCCACACCGCGCGCTCCCGCAACGACCAGGT
>JAPPFU010000203.1 GCA_028875085.1 Chloroflexota bacterium | reverse complement strand
CGGCGGGTTGTTTTGTTTTCGGGGGGGCGGGGGGGGGGGGGGGGGGGGGTTCTTTTTTTGGGGGGGTGGGGGGGCGGGGTGGGGCCCGCCCGCCCCCACTCCGCCGTCTCGCGGCTGACGCGCCCATCCCTGAAGAACTCAAGGTAGACGCGTTGGAACATCTCCGGCTGGTCGTGCTGCCCGACGTGTCCGCACTCGTCGGGGTAGAAGAACTGGACGTTGGGCAGCGCGTCCTCTTGGTTGTAGCCGTTCTCGATGGGCGAGAGGTCGTCCTGGCGGCCAAAGAGGTAAGCGCCGGGGATGGTGATGGCGTCCAGCCGCCCCTTGGTCGAGAGAACCTGACGCAGGTTGGGGTCGTCGTCGGCGCCGCGCGCGGCGCCCCGGTAGGCGGCGGTGAACTCCGCCTGGCGGTTCGCCGCTTGCGTGCGCATCGCGACCACCGCGTCGGGCGGGTCCTGCTTGCGATAGGTGAGCGGCTTGACGTGCTCGCGCATGGAGGCCTCGGTTCCCTCGAAGCGGGGCAGCGTAACGCCGGAGCCGACGTGCTTGGCGGGGTCGACCAGGTCGCCCAGGCCGCCGTTGACGAGGATGAAGCTGCGCACGCGCTCGGGGTGGGCGAGGGTGAAGTTGATGGTGTTGGCGCAGCCCATGGAGTTGCCGGAGACGTGCACCTGGTCGATGCAGAGCGCATCCACGAACTCGGTGATGAAGGCGCGGTGACTGAGGGCGCCGTTGACGGGGCGGAACTCCTCCCGCGTGTCGGCGAGGCCGAAGCCGGGCATGTCGGGGCAGTAGACGCGAAAGCCGTTGGCGCCGAGGAAGAGCGCCATCCTGCCCCAGACGGCGGTTCCGCACGCGCCGGTGGCGCCGCCGTGGAGCAGCAGCACGGCCGGGCCAGCGTCGCCCGCGGTTACGTAGTGGGCTTTCGCCCCGCTCGCCAGGCGCACCCAGCGGCTCATCAGCCCCGGCACGCGCGCCAGACCCTCTTCGGTAAGCGTCATCGGCTGCCTCCCGCGGGAGCAGTCGGGCCGCCGCCCCTACCCCCGGAGGCGCAGTATACGCCAAACGGGGCTTTGCAAATGGCGGTCGTTACACCAGCGGAGCGACTTGGTGGGCGAGGGCGGCCAGCTTGTCCACGTCGGGCTCGGGGAGGCCGAGCATAGGCGTTTGGCAGCCCGCGTCGATGAACTCGCGGATCACCTCGGTGATGCGCTCGGGCAGGCCCGCCGCGACGGTCTGCGCCTCGCCCATCTCGCGCCCGTAGTAGGCGAGCGTATGGCGGCGCACCGCCGCCTCCGCCGCTGTCGCGTCGGGGCCAGGATTAACGTACAGCAGCTTGCCCGACATGAGCGCTGCGGGGTCGCGGCCCGCCGCGTGGGCGCTCTCGCGCACCAGCGCCCACGAATCGCGGAACTCTCGTGCCGAGCCGCGCCCGCCCTGTATCCATCCGTCGCCGATGCGCCCCGCGCGCGCCAAGGCAGGCGCCGCCCGCGCGCCGATGGGCATCGGAATCGGTCGCCCCGGCCTGGGCAGGATGGACGCGCCCTCCAGCGCGAAGTGGCGCCCTTGAAAGGTGACGGACTCCTCCGTCCAGAGCCGCCGCATCAGGTGGACGCCCTCCTCGAAGCGGCTGACGCGCCGCCGCACGTCCACGCCGAGCGCCGCGTACTCATGCTCGCGCCCGCCGAGACCGACGCCGAGGGTGAGGCGTCCGCCCGACAGCGCGTCGAGGCTTGCAGCTAGCTGCGCCGTCTCGATGGGGTTGCGGACGCCGGTGATGACGACCGCCGTGCCCAGGCCCACGCGCTCGGTAACGCCCGCGGCGAGCGCGAGTGTTACGAGCGGGTGGGGCATCGCCACCTGCGCGTGGAAGACGCGGTCGGGCGTCCACAACGACCCGAACCCCAGCTCCTCGGCGGCGCGGAAGAAGGGGACAAGTTGCTTTGCGGCGTAGGTTCGCCCACTCCACAGGACGGGAATCAGGATGCCCAGGTTGGCTAGCGGCGCCATGGTTGCCTCCGTTCCGTCGGCGGATACATTCGCACACGGAGCGGCGAAGGCCAAGATGCCCTTCTCTCCCCCTGTACGTCGGGGTGGGCTTTGCGGTTGCGCGGTGCCACGCGTCGAGGAGTCCGCCTTCGCCGGGAGAAGGTGTAGGGAGCGCCCTCGGGTTCCCTCAGGGCGAACGGAGAGGGAATATCGCGGCGGTTGCCACTCCCCTACCCGCCTGGGCGCCAGGTCAGGATGGCCTGGCGGCGGGGGGACATGCCGCGGACGATGAGGCCGTCGGGCGTGTCTACGAGCAGGTCGTCCATGGCGGCGCGGAGGCGCTCGTCTGCCTCGCTGTCAGGGTCTACGCTGAGGCGGCGGCGCAGATAGTCGAGCGCGCTGTCGGGCTCTTCGACGAGGGCGGGAGGCTCGGCGGGGAGCATCGTGAGGTCGGGGAAGATGTCCATCGCCCACAGTAGGCGCAGCGCATCGGGCAGCGCGGGCAGGGGCGCGGGGGCGGCGCCGTAGACGCGCTCGTAGAAGGGAACCTCCAATGCACCGGGCAACTCCATCATCTCGACGATGAGCACGCGCTGCTTAGCGTGCGCTTGCATCTTGGCGACGAATGGGGCGGCGGCGGACACGTGGTGGAGCACGAGCGAGCAGAGCGCGACGTCCGCTGAGGGGGCGTCCGCCTCCTCCCACGGCGCGTTGATGACGTCGATATTGGTCAGGCCGGCCTCGGCGGCGCGGGACTGGAGCAGTCCGACGGAGTCGGCGGAGGGTTCGACGACGGTTACGCGCTTGGCGCGGGTGGCGAGGGGCAGGGCGAAGCGTCCCGCGCCCCCACCGACGTCGAGCACGTGGGCGTCCGCGCCTACGGCGGCGTAGAGAACGTTCAGGACGGGGTCGTCGGCGCGGCGGATGTCCAGCGGCCTGTTGGCGTAGGTGAATCCGCCATGGCCATGGCCGTGCTCGCCGCCGCGCAGGGCTGCGGCGTCGTGCTCGTGGGCAAGGACCTGGTCGCGCCAGGCGTCAAATACGGATTGCATGGGGTTCGTTCTCCTTCGTCTTGCCCCGCGCCCCCCCTCATGCGCCGGGCGCTTCTTTGTGCATCGGGGCGCCACGCGTCGAGATTCCCGCTTTCGCGGGAACGATGGTACGGCCGACGCAATTGCTACAGAATCATCCGTAGGGGATTCAGGTTCGGGAGCATCGGTCCCGAGGGGGTCGTCGTCGATGGGAATCGCCAGGGTGATGTCCACGTTGTTGTCCCTGTCGATGACCACCTGCTCCACCACCATCAGGAGAA
>JAPPFU010000141.1 GCA_028875085.1 Chloroflexota bacterium | reverse complement strand
CCCTGGTAGATGTGGTCGCGATCACGCTCGAGCAGCTTGCCGGTTTCGGCGAGAAGGGCGAAGTGGCCGAGGGAGCGAGCGGCTGCGGCGCGCACCGCCGCGCTGGGGTCTGCGCCGAGCGCGGCGAGGAGTTGGAGCGCGACGCGGCGGTCGTCCGTCTCCCACAGCCCCGCGGCGGCGCGCTCGCGAACGGCGGCGTCGGTGTCGGTGAGCGCGTGGCAGAGGAAGGCGTCGAACTCGAGGTCTACGTTCGCCTCCGCCATCTCCACCATGCGCTCGACGAGTTCGCGGCGGCGCTCGGGGGGCGCGTGCACCCACGCCTCGGCAGCCTCGCCGACCTCGCCCATCGCCAGGCCGCTCAGTCCCGCGACGGCGGCGGCGTTCAGCGGCTCGCCATTGCGCAGCGCGTCGATGCGGTCCGGAAGCGCCATATCCCGCCCTAGGCGCCCGCCTAGCCCGCCTGCGCCGCAACGGCGACGTTGGCGCAGGCGATGGGGGGTGCGTAGAGGCTGCCGCCTATCCAGCGCCCCTCGCGCCCGACGGCGATAAGGTCGTTCAGCGCCTTGTAGACGTTCCCGGCCACCATCGTGTCCTTCACGCGCCCCGTAACCTTGCCCTTCTCCACCTTGAAGCCCAGCAGGACGTTGGCGTTGAAGTCGCCGCCCAAGATGTTCGACTGGCCCGCTCCGAGCAGCTGCTCGACGATCAGCCCCTCCTCCATCTCCGCGATCATCTCGTCCAATGCCGCGTCGCCCTCGCCCACCAGCAGCACGCCGGCGGAGGGGGCGGGGGGCGCACTGAGGCCGCGCTCGCCGCTGCCGGTGCTCTCTGCGCCCGCCTTGCCCGCGGTCTGGAGGTCGTAGATGAAGTTGGCGGCGACGCCCGCGTCGACCAGAGGCAGGCGGCGGCTGGGGACGCCCTCGTCGTCGCTCATGCGCCCGCCGGGCGCTCCGGGCAGGGTGGGGTCGTCGGTCAAGGAGATGCGCGCGTCCACGATGCGCTCGCCCAGGCGCCCGGCCAGCGGCGACGTGCCCTCGAACACCGTCTTGCCGTTCAGCGCGGCCATCAGCGGCCCGACGATGACGCTCGGGACGGCGGTGGGCATAAAGAGCACGGGCATCGGCTTCGTGTCGATGGAGGCGGTGTTGCGCGCCCATTACAACTGGCGCGCGATGGAGGCAACCACTGCGCCCGCGTCGCGTATGGGGGCGATGGACGACATCGCGTCGAACACGAATAGCATGTCCTCGCCGCGGATCAGCGTCCCCTCGAACCCCACCGAAAAGCCGGAGCGCCGGTAGGACATCGCGCCCCCGCCGGTGTTGAGCAGGGTTACGCGCCCGCGCGCGACGGAGACGCTGCCCTCGACCTGCACCTCGTTCGACAGGGCGCGCACCTCGCGCACGACCTCCTCGCCCAGCGCGACCATCTCCTCCGGCGCGGCCTCCGCTATGGCGGCATCGAACACCTCCACTCGCGGGAAGTCGGCCGGGCCCGGGAAGGAGAAGGCCGCCTGCGCGCCGAACTGCGCGGTGTCCAACGCCATCTCCACGAGGGCGGCGGGGTCGCTGAGGCGGGAGGTGGAGCTGAATCCGATGCGCCCGTCCTTGATAATCCGCAGCGCCGCCCCGGCCGTCTCGTGCGAATCGGCGGCTTTCACCCGATTGGCCTCGAAGTGCACCGGCGCGCTCTCCGACTCCACGAAGAAGACCTCCGCCTCCTCGCAGGCGCGGCTTGCCTCTTCGAGGATGCGCTCGGCGACGGGGTGGCTTACGGAGGGCGACATCGCTAGGCCGCGTTCAACAGGCATCGGCGGATGCGGACGTGGGGGCTGCCGTTGGAGACGGGCAGGGGACTCTGCCCCGCCTTGCCGCAACCGCCGCCCTGGTTCATCGCGAGGTCGGCGGCGATGGCGTCGATGTTCTCCAACGTAGTGAACACGTTGCCGCTGAGCATCACCGGGCGGCACAGCTCGGCGATCTTGCCGTCGCGGATGCGGTACGCCTCTCCCGCCGAGAAGGTGAACATCTCCATGCTGGTCATGCCGCCGTACCAGTTCTTGACGTAAACGCCCTCCTTGACGTCGGCGATGAGGTCGTCGACGCTGCCCTCGCCCGGTTCGATGTAGGTGTTGGTCATGCGGACGATGGGCGGGAATCGGTAGGAGATGGCGCGGGCGTTGCCGGTGACGGCCTCACCCAACTTGCCCGCCGTCTCGCGGGAGTGGAGACGCCCCACTAGCACGCCGTCCTGGATGAGTTGGGTGCGGCGGCCTGGGACGCCCTCGTCGTCGTAGCGGTAGGAGCCGCGCAGGTTGGACGCGGGCGTGTTCGCGCCGTCGACGACGTTGAGGATGGGACGGCCAAACCGGCGCCCCTTCTGCATGATCTCCTGCAAGCGCGGCTCGGCGTAGATGTGGTCAGCCTCCGACAGGTGGCCGAACGCCTCATGGATGAAGACGCCCGCCAGCACCGGGTCCAGCACGACGGTATGCTCGCCGCCCTGGACCGGGGGCGCGGCCAGCAGCGCGATGGCGCGGTCGGCGACCTCCTGCGCCGCGTCGTCCAACTCGCGCACGAAGGCGAAGTCGCCCAGACTGCCAATGCTGACGCCGGACTGCTGTACGTCGCCGTTCTTGCGGGCGAGAGCGGAGAGGCGCATGTTGACGTCGACGCGGTCTTGCTGGATGAACGCGCCCTCGGTATTGGCGAAGGTGACGCGCTTGTTGGCGTCGCCGTAGGCGACGGTGGACGACTGCACGCCCTCGGTGCTCATCATCACGTCCACGTAGCGGTCGAGCGTCTCCTTCTTCTCCGCCAGCGACACGCGCGTCGGGTCTTCTCCGACGACGGCGGGGGCGACGTCCACGATCGGCTCTACGTCGGCGAGGACGATGGGGTCGCCCTTGAGGACGCGCGCCTGTTTGATCGCCTGGTCCACCTTGGCGCGCAGGCTCGAAAGGTCGTTGAAGGAGGCGAAGCCCCAGCCCGCCCCGGCGAGGGCGCGCACGCAACCGCCCAAGGCGGTCGAGCGGCCCACGTCTTCGAGGTCGCGCCCGCGGTAGCGCAGGCTGCGCGTCTCGGCCTCTTCGACGCGCACCTCCACGTAGGCAGCGTCCGCGCCGCGCAGGGCATCCTCTATCCGATCGCGCAGGGTCTCCATACTCATCGCGGCGCCTCCGTGTCTTGCCTAGGCGCGAGTTTAGCATCGGCGCTGCCTCCGGTGGGTCGGGGCGCGCTGCGTGTTGGGTGTTAGCCACAGGATTCAAACCAGTCCATACAGCGCTCTTTACGGCACGAGAGG
>JAPPFU010000170.1 GCA_028875085.1 Chloroflexota bacterium | reverse complement strand
TTGGGGCAGGCCGAAGAAGCCGAACAGTTTCATAAAGGTACCGGTCATCAGGAACGCCAGCGGCAGCACCGTGGCCATGGCGATGAACAGCATCACGATGCCGAACGTCGGCCAGCGCCACCGCCCCAGCGGCGTGCGGTTCACCTGGTAGCGCCCCGTTACCGTCGCGTAGTTGCGCCGCCCGATGAAGCGGTATTGCAGCAGGACGAAGGGCGCCATCACCGCCAGTATCAGGATGCTCAGCGCGGCGGCGCGCCCCGGATAGGCGGGGTCCAACTTCACGAACTTCCATATCATCGTGCTGAACACGTCCACGCCCGCCCTGCCGCCCAGCGCCAACTCGATCTCGAACGCTTGCAGCGATATGACGGCGGACATCAGCGTTACGACCAGGATCGCCGGCAGCATGATGGGAACGACGACGCGCCACAGCGTGCCCAGGACGCTCGCGCCGGAGATGCGCGACGCCTCCTCCAACGCCGAGTCCATGTTGCGGAAGGCGGGCGCAAGCAGCACCACTTTGATGGCGATGGAGCCGGTCAGCAGGTGCACCCACACGATGCCCCACCACGAGTAGATGTTGAAAATCGGCCCGTTCACGAACGGCAATTTCATCACGAGTTCGTTCAGGTAGCCGTAGGAGGGATGCAGCAGCAGCACCCAGCCCAGCAGCACGGGCAGCGTGGGCATGAAGAACACCATCCAGAACCCGAACTCCAGCCAGCGGCGCGCGGGCAGGTCGGTGCGTGTGATGAGCCAGACGAACACGATGGCGACCGTCACCGCGATGGCCTGGCGCGTGAGCGTGAGCGTGAGCGTATTGATGAGCGACTGGCGGATGCCGGGGCTTGTGAACGCCGCCTTCCAGCCCTCGAGGCTGAACTGGGCGCGTGCGCCGATCGTTTCCGCCTCGTAGAAACTGTTGAAGAAGATCAGGACGATGGGCGTCAGCACCAGGAAGGCGACGAGCACCAGCAGCGCGTAGAAGAAGAATGTCCGCCCGTTAAGGCGCGAGGTGGCGGGGAGCGGGCGTTCGGGCGCTGCGGCTACTGTTGCCATAGCGTCAGGTGCTCTTGCGGAAAGCCGAGGACAACGGGGCTGCCCTCCTCCCACCTGACGGTGCGGGGCGCCTGCAAGAGCACGTGCTGATCCTCGCCCAACTCGATGCGGCACTCATAGGAGTCGCCCATGAAGAGCAGCGCCTCGATGCGCCCCTCTATGGCGTTCGGCGCCAGCGCGCCGTCCGCCGCCCCGGGCGTGACGCTCACCACCTCGGGCCGAACGGCGACCGACACCGCGCGTCCCTCTTCGGGCGGCTCGCCTTCGCAGGGGCATTGCAGCACAGGCTCCCCGGCGGCTCGGATACGAACGGCGGCGGTTCCCCCGGCGGCGGACTCCACCACGCCGGACAGCACGACGACGCGGCCCAAGAAGTCGCGCACAAAGGGGCTGACCGGCGCGCTGTACACCTCATCGGGCGGGCCCAACTGCTCCACGCTCCCCATATTCATCACCGCCAAGCGGTCGGACAGGCTGAGCGCCTCGATCTGGTCGTGCGTAACCAGCAAGACGGAGATGCCGAGTTCGCGTTGGAGAATCTTCAGTTCCACGCGCATCTGCTCGCGCAAGCGCGCGTCGAGGTTGCTGAACGGCTCGTCCAACAGCAGCAGGCGCGGCTCGTAGACCAAGGCGCGGGCGACCGCGACGCGCTGCTGCTGCCCGCCGCTCAGCAGCGGGCCGGGGCGCTCCTCCAATCCCTGGAGGCCGACCAGTTCGAGCGCGCGAAGGACGCGCTCGCGTATCTCGGCGCGGGGGACGCGCCGCGCGCGCAGCGGATAGGCGACGTTCTCGAAGACCGTCATGTGCGGCCACACTGCGTAGGACTGGAAGACCATCCCCATGTCGCGCTTGTGAGGCGGGACGTTGACCCGGCGCTGCACGCTGACGATGGGACGACCCGCGAACACAATCTCGCCCGCATCCGGCTCCTCGAATCCCGCCAGCAGGCGCAAAGTGGTCGTCTTGCCGCACCCGCTCGGGCCGAGCAGCGTGAACACCTCGCCCGCGCGGATGTCCAGGTCCATCGATGCGACGGCGCGCACCGAGCCGAACGACTTGCTGACGCCGCGCAGTTGGAGGACGGCGCCGTTCTGGTCGGCGCGCTCCGACGCATTGGCCGGTGTGCTTTCCACGTCTCCCCTTCCCTGCCCTATCTTAGCCTCGTGCGGGCGCGGCCTAGCGATGAGGCCGCGCCCGCGTTGGGACTGCTTTGGAGCGGCTACCTGCCCGCGAGCGCCTCTTCCGCGATCGTGCGCACGGGCAGCAGGCAGCAGACGAAGTAGTTGGCCTCTTCGGTGGAGAAGTCGAACCACTCCACCTCCGGGTTGGGCATGCGCTCCGCGTTGCCCAGCGGCACGTCGAGCCGCCGCGAGTTCTCGCGACCCTTCTCCGCCCATTGCGTCTGGCCGTCCTGGGTCAGGAACCAGTTGGCCATCAACTGCGCCGCGTTCGGGTGCGGCGCATTGACCGGTACGGACACGAAGTTGGAGCCGCCCTGGAATCGCCCGTCCGGCGGCTCGATCCGCATGATCGTCGTGCCCAGACCCTGGTCTTGGAACTCCTTCAGCACCGGGCGCGTAACGCCGATGCCGATCGGGCAGTCGTCCGTTCGCACCATCTCGGTGACCATCTCTTGCGTCGAGCCGAAGATCTGCGGCTCGTGGACGGTCAACAGGTCGCGCACGAACTGCTCGCCCTGCGATTGCAGCAGGAAGGCCGCCATGAACTGCGGCGTGCCGCCCAATCGCGGGTCAACCCAGCAGACCTTCCCCTGGTACTCAGGGTTGAGCAGGTCGGCGAGGGACTCGAAGCTGTCCACCGGGGCGAGGTCGTCGCGCACGAACGCCGTCTCCGCGATGAACACGTGGTAGGCGAACATGTACCTTCCCGCCGCGTCGAGGAAGTTGGCGTCAAAGCCGCCGCCCAGCCACACCGAATCGTCCAGAACCTCGGGGTCGAAGATCACGTCGTGAACGTCGAGCAGGTGGTTCTCGGTGGCGTAGGAGCCGAGCAGGTAGGTGGCGCCGGTGGCGAGGATGTCCCACTCCCAAACGCCGTTCTCCCACTCCGATTGGAGCCGCGAGTTGGCCTCGCTCCCGGCGAGCGCCACGTACTCCACGTTAATGCCTGGGTAGCGCTCCTCGAACACCAGCCACGCGTCGCGGCGGAAGTCGCTCGGGTGGCCGCCGATGCGCACCGTGCCCTCTTCGCGCGCCGCGGCGTACAGGTCGTCCAGACGCTGCTGAATCG
>JAPPFU010000263.1 GCA_028875085.1 Chloroflexota bacterium | reverse complement strand
TCCGGCTGCTGAGTGGCCGCGGCTTGCTCGTAGCTGCACTCCCCACGCTCATCAACGCGGCGGCAGATCGAGTCTGCCGGAGGGCGCGTCGCCGACGCCCGCCATGGCGGCGCCCAGCGCAAGCGCACCTGCCAACGCCGCCCCTACGAGCAGCAGCGGCGCCGCATAGCGCGACGCGCGCGGCACGACTGCCGCCCCAACCACCGACACTCCCGCCAGCGGCAGCCCGAACGCCGCCGAACGCTCCAGCAGCGCCTCGCCCGCTATAGCCAGCGCGAACAGGCATGCCGCCAGCGCCGCGAGCAACAGCGCGTAGACCTTCGCCGGGTCGGAGCGCATCAACGCGAAACTCCACAGCAAGCCACCGGCGAGACCCACCGCCAGCGCCGCCAGCGTTACGCTCGCCGAGTTGAACAGCGCGTCGTGCGGCGAGCGCAGCGGCAGCGAGAGGAGCGCGTTGGCGGCGGCGGCGATGGCGCCGGTCAGCAGCCCGGCGCGCACGGGATAGCGCGGAGGCGGTCGCATGCGTGCGGTATAACAGACGCGGGGCGGGTAGGGCAGGCTAGAATGCTCCCAGCCTATGCCCGACGAACGCGCTTCAAGCCCGCCGCACGACTGGAATCGACCGGCGCTGGCGGGCTACCCCAACCGAACCAAGTTCCTGACGCTCGGCGGCGTGCTTGTCGGCCTGCTGATGGCCGCCCTCGACCAGACCATCGTCTCGACCGCGCTGCCCCGCGTGGTCGCCGACCTGGGCGGCTTCGACCGCTTCGCGTGGGTGTTCACGGCCTATCTGCTGGCGTCCACGAGCCTGATTCCGGTGATGGGCAAGCTGTCCGACATGTTCGGACGCAAGTGGGTCTTCGTCGTCGGGATGCTCATCTTCATGCTCGGGTCGATGCTCTGCGGCGCATCTCAGCAGATGGACCACCTCATCATCTTCCGGGGCGTCCAGGGCATCGGCGCGGCGGCGATTATGGGCAACGCTTTCACCGTGCTGGCCGACCTCTTCGAGCCCGCCGAGCGCGGCAAGTGGCAGGGGTTGTTCGGAGCCACCTTCGGCCTCGCCAGCGTCATCGGGCCGCTGACCGGCGGCTACATCACCGACAACCTCGACTGGCGCTGGATCTTCTACGTCAACTTGCCCGTCGGCGCGCTCTCCATCGCCGTGCTGCTCTACGGGATGCCGACCGTGCGGGCGCTCGGCGCGCGCCGCGCCATCGACTTCGCGGGCGCGGCGACCCTCATCGCGGCGGTCGTGCCCTTGCTGCTCGCCCTGACCTGGGCGGGCGACCTCTACGCATGGTCGTCGCCCGTCATCGTCGGGATGCTCGTGTGGTCGGCGGCGCTCGGTGGCGCCTTCCTGCTGGTGGAGCGCCGCGCGGCGGAGCCAATCGTCCCGTTGTGGCTCTTCCGCAATCCCGTCTACAGCGTCTCCGCCTTCATCATCTTCATGACCGGCCTGAGCATGCTGGGCGCGATCGTCTTCATCCCGCTCTTCGTCCAGGGCGTCGGGGGGTCCTCCGCCACCAGCTCCGGCGCGGTCGTGATGCCGATGTCGCTGTCCATCGTGGTCAGCTCCACCCTCACCGGGCAGCTCATCTCGCGCACCGGGCGCTATCGCTACTTCGGCGCGGCGGGCATCGCCGTGATGGCGCTGGGGCTGCTGCGCCTCTCGTGGGCGGACGAGAACACCTCCAACGCATCCATCGTGCTGAGCATGATCATCGCCGGGGCTGGCGTGGGCGCGACCTTCCCGGTCTATGTCATAGCGGTGCAGAACGTCTTCGAGCAGCGCGTCATGGGCATCGTAACGGCCACCACCCAGTTCTTCCGCCAGATAGGGGGCACCATCGGCGTGGCCTTGCTCGGCTCCCTGGTCGCCGTCGGCGTCCAGCGCTCCGTACGCGGCGAACTCGCCGATAGCGCGCTGCCGCCCTCCGCCCGCCAGGCGCTTGAAGACCCGCAGCTGCTCATCGACGTCCCAGGGCGCGCGGCGCTGGAGGCGGCGCTTGCGAGCACTCCGGGCGGCCAAGCGGCGTTGGCGCAAGCACTCGAAACGCTGCGCGTCTCCCTGGCCGGGGCGCTGACGGACGCCTTCCTCATCAGCGCTTTGGTGACCGTCGCCGCATTCGCAGCCTCTCTGTTCCTCAAGGAAACGCCCCTGCGCGGACGCCGCCCGGCGCAAGACGCGCGGCCAAGCCCTGCGCCCGCCGCCCAAGAGCGCCCCGCCGAGTAGCAGGGAGCGCCAAGGGGCGGCCAGCCCCTTGGCTGGGGGCGCGCCCGGTCCATTCCCGTTCGCCCTGAGGGAACTCGAAGGGCGAACGGAGGGAGGGCAACCACGAGAGTTGCCCCTACTGAGGAGGGTGGGCAAGCGCCCCCGCCAGGCGGGGCGGCGCGCGCCTCGCCTCGCAGCGCTAGAATCGGCGGCATGACCTCGCCCATCCGCAGGCAGTATCTCGACGTGAAGGCACGCCACCCCGACGCGCTCGTGCTGTTCCGCATGGGCGACTTCTACGAGACCTTCGACGACGATGCCCGCGCGGCGGCGCGCGACCTCGAGATCGTGCTGACGCAACGCGACATGGGCGGCGGCGTCAAGGTGCCCCTCGCGGGCATCCCTTACCACGCCCTCGACTCCTACCTGGCGCGCCTCATCAAAAAGGGGCACCGCGTCGCCATCTGCGAGCAGACCAGCGAGCCGGACGGCCGCCGCCTCGTCGACCGCGAAGTCGTCCGCGTCGTAACCCCAGGCACCGTCGTCGAACCGGCTCTCCTCGAGGAGAGCGCCAACAGCTACCTGGCCGCCGCGGCGGTGGACGGCGAGCGCGCGGGCGTCGCCTACGTGGACGTTACGACGGGCGAGTTCGCTGCGACGGAGACGCCCGTCGAGTGGGTCGGCGCGGAGCTGGCCCGCCTCGCGCCGCGAGAGGTGCTGCTGCCCGCCGACGCGCCGACGCCGCCGACCGTCAACGGCGAGAGCGCCGCCTACCTGGTTACGCCGCGCCCCGCCTCATCCTTTGCCCCGGAGGCGGCGCGGCGCCTGCTGCTCGACCACTTCGGCGCGGCCACGCTAGAGGTGTTCGGCCTTGACGCGATGCCCCTTGCCGCCGCCGCGGCGGGCGCAGCCGTCGACTACCTGGCCGATACGCACAAGGCCGCCCTGGGCCTGCTCCACAGCCTGCGCGTCTACTCCACCGAGTCCTTCATGGCGCTCGATCCGCAGACGCGCCGCAACCTCGAACTCTTCGAGGGGGGCAGGCGCGGCGAGCGAGCCCACTCGCTCCTCGGCGTCCTCGACGCGACCAAGACGCCGATGGGCGCGCGGCTGCTGCGC
>JAPPFU010000164.1 GCA_028875085.1 Chloroflexota bacterium | reverse complement strand
CTCCATATCCTCGATGAGGGGGATGACGCGCACCTGCTTGGGGTGGAACTCGCCGATCCAGTCGCTGACGGAGCGTCCGTCCCGCAGCGGGCGGGACTCCTGGCCGACGACGAAGCGGCGGTAGTAGGCGTCCACGTCGGCGAGCTCGCCGGCGGTGGTGGTGAAGGGAAGGATGACCTCGCGGATGGGTGGCTCGATGCCGCCGGAGTAGAACTCAGAGGCGACGTCCCACGCCTTGGGGATGCCCTGGAGCGCCTCGACGAGTGACTTGCGCATCTCGACTTCGATGCGGGGGTTGGGGACGCGCATCGTGAGGCGGCAATCGGAGCCGAGGCGCTTGCGCTCCTTGAAGAAGTCGGCGTGGTTGGTGAGCAGCTTCTGGACGACCTGGTTGTCGGCCTCCTTGCCCTCGGAGTCCCACATCTGCTCGTCGCAGCCGAGGGCGAAGAGTTCGACGGCCTCGCTCACCTCGCCGTCGCCCCGGAGCACGCCGTCGGAGGCGTAGGAGGGCACGGCGGCATTGTCGGGGTGCTGCGTGCTCATGCACTTGGGGACGGCGGTCATCGCGGCGTTTCCTGGGTTCGGCGGCTGCGGCGTGCATCATACGCCTGGCGGACGGGCGCGGTGCGGTCTTGGGCGGGAGCGAGTTCACTGCTAGGATTGCGGAGAGGCCGCGCGGAGGCGCGGCGTGGGGCGGACGGCGCGCTGGCCGCCAGCCGCTCCGGGACAGGAGGGAAGGTATGAGCAGCGCCGCCCCGGCGACCGCCGGGTCGCTTCACGAACAGGACCCCGACGTCGCCTACGTCATCCAGCGGGAGGAGGCGCGACAGCGCGACAGCGTGATGCTGATCGCATCGGAGAACTACGCCAGCCGCGCGGTGCTGGAGGCCCAAGGCTCCGTGCTCACCAACAAGTACGCGGAGGGTTATCCCGGACGGCGCTACTACGGCGGGTGCGAGTTCGTGGACATCGCGGAGAACCTGGCGATGGAGCGGGCGTGCCGGCTGTTCGGCGCAGAGCACGCGAACGTGCAGCCACATGCGGGGGCGCAGGCGAACATGGCGGCTTACGCCGCGCTGCTTGAGCCCGGCGACACGGTGATGGGCCTTCAACTCGACCAGGGGGGGCACCTGACGCACGGAAGCCCGGTGAACTTCTCGAGCAAACTCTACGACTTCGTCTCCTACAGCCTCGACCCGGAGACGGAGTTGCTGGACTACGACGCTATCGAGCGGCTAGCGAAGGAGCGCCGGCCCAAGGTCATCGTGGCGGGCTACACGGCGTATTCGCGGACGATCGACTTCGAGCGGTTCGGACGGATAGCGCAGGAGACGGGGGCGGCGCTGATGGTGGACATCGCGCACATCGCGGGGCTGGTCGCGGGCGGCGCGCACCCCTCGCCCGTCCCCTACGCGGACGTGGTCACAACCACGACGCACAAGACGCTGCGGGGGCCGCGCGGCGCCATGATCCTGAGCAAGGAGGAGCGCCGCCGGGCGGTCGATCGCGCGGTGTTCCCCTACGGGCAGGGAGGGCCGCTGATGCACGCGGTAGCGGCGAAGGCGGTCTGCTTCGGCGAGGCGATGCGCCCGGAGTTCGCGACCTACGCCCGCGCCGTCGTCGAGAACGCCCGCGCCCTCGCCGGCGCGCTGGAGGCGGAGGGGCTGCGCATCGTATCGGGCGGGACGGACAACCACCTGTTCATCGTGGACTTGCGTCCGATGGGGTGCACGGGGCAGGAGGCGGAGGCGGCGTTGGAGCGCGTGAACATCACGGCGAACAAGAACGCGATACCGAACGATCCGCAGCCGCCGCGCGTAACCAGCGGGTTGCGGCTGGGGACGCCGGCCATCACGACACGGGGGTTCGGCGTGGAGGAGGCGCAGCGGGTGGCGGGGCTGATCGTGCGCGCGCTCAATCACCGGGGCGACGAGGCGGTGGAGGCGCAGGTGCGTCAGGAGGTGGCCGACTTGGTGTCGCGCCACCCCGTCCCCGGCATCGACCGCTGATGGGGGAGGGAAAGGGGCGGCGGTGGGGGTGTTGTTGGCCGTCGCTGAGACGAGGTGAGTAGCGGGGCAGAGGCAGGGCGGCGGACGCGCGTGCCGGCCCTGAGGCGGCCGGGGTTCCGCGTGCTGCTGGGGGCGTCGGGGCTGAACGCCGGGAGCATGGCGGGCGAGTTGGTCGTCGTCGGGTGGCTAGTCCTCGAGTTGTCCTTCATGGTGGGGTTGGCGCTGGCGCTGACCTTCCTGCCGATGGTGCTGCTGGGGCTGCCGGCGGGGGCGCTGGCCGACCTGTTCGACCGGCGCCGGTTGCTGCGCGGGTTGGACGCGGCGCTGGCCTTGACGGCGGCGCTCGCGGGCGTGCTGGCGCTGTTCGACCTGCTGGACGTGTGGCGGCTGTTCGCGCTGGTGTTCGTGTCGGGGTCGTTCCGCGCTTGCTATCACCCGATACGCCTCGCCTACGCGCACGACGTGGCGGGGCCAGGGGCGGTGATCAGCGCACTGAGCCTCATCAACCTGTCGACGCGGTGCGGGCAACTCGTGGGAGCGGCGGCGGCAGGGTCGCTGATACAGCGGGCGGGGCCGGAGTTCGCGTTCTTCGGGCTGGCGGCGCTGCACGCCGGGGCGTTGGGGATGCTGTTCGCGCTGCGGATACGGACGGCCACTCGCACGACGCCGCGCGAGCCGGTGCTGGACAATCTGCGCGCCTTCGCCCGCGAGCTGCGCACGAACCGCACACTGCTCAGCCTGGTGGGGCTGACGGCGGCGGTGGAGGTGCTGGGGTTCTCGTATATGACGGCGTTGCCGGCGCTCGCGCGGGACGTGCTCGGAGTGGGCGCGGAGGGTCTCGGCCTGCTCACGGCGCTCCAGGCGGTGGGGGGCATCTTGGCGACGCTGCTGCTGACGGCGCAGGGGGAGTTCGCGCGTCGGGGCGCGGTGTACCTAGGCATCATCCTGCTGTTCGGCCTAGGACTGATCGCACTGGGGGCGTCGCGGCTGTTCGGCTTCGCCGCCGTCGCCGTAGCGTTCGTGGCGGGGATGGCGTCGCTGTCGGATATCCTGACACAAGCGATGATGCAGTACAGCGTGCCTGACCATCTGCGGGGCCGAGCGATGGGGTCGTGGGTGTTCGCCGTGGGCAGCTCGCCGCTGGGGCACTTGCAGATGGGGGCGTTGGCGGCGGCGATAGGGCCGTCGGCGGCGCTGCTGCTGCATGGCGCTGGGTTGATCGCGCTGGCGGGGCTGGTGGCCGTGGCCGTGCCGCGCCTGCGGCGGCTGTAGAGACCTTTGCGTAACTGCTCCGCGGGGGGGGGGGGGGGGGGGGGGGGGGGGGGGGGGGGGGGGGGGGGGG